>JAGVSV010000134.1 GCA_019137115.1 Bacillota bacterium | reverse complement strand
CTGACTATGTGGGCGTGGAGATGTCCGACCAGGTGGACACCGGTGGGTATCTGACCATGAACACCGACCGCGTGACCTACACGGCCGGCGGCGCATCCTCTGGCGGTGGACTCTATTTTGTGGACGCGTTGATGAAGAAGCTGCAGCCCTTCTTGGATAAGGGCACTGCGCAGTTGGCCGTTGACACCATGGTCACGGATCTGATTCTGGATGAGAACAAGGATGTGCTGGGCGTGGTCGCTGGTGGCGTTGAAATAAGCGCCCCCTCTGTGATCATCGCCACAGGCGGCTATGGCTACAGCGAGAAATGGCTCAAGGAATTCAACTTCACCAACATCACCTCCAACGACCCGCCCACGGCTATCGGCTCAGGCTATGACTTTGCGCGGGCTGCCGGCGCTGCCTTTGACAACATGAACTACTCGTCCTGCTACGGCGGCTCGGTCCCGGTGAGCGGGTTCCAGGCTTCCCTGAGGGCCAGCATCAACTATCCCGGAGCTGTCTGGGTGGACCAGGCCGGTGCGCGCATGTTCAGCGAGCCGGACGCCACCAGCATGGACAAGCGCACGGTATGGCGCACGGCCAAGGACAATATTGTGTACATCCTTGTGGCCGAAAACATGATCAAGGAAGATACACCGCTGTTCACCGGCATGATGTCCAACTCCACTCCCTTCACCACGCAGGAGAAGCTGGCTCAGCTTCAAGATCTGGGGTATGCCTTCAAGGCGGACAGCATGGACGCGCTGGCTGAGTTGCTCAACATGCCTGAACTGGCCAAGACAATGGAAACCTACAACAACGACGTGGCGGCGGGCAAGGACAGCGCGTTTGGGCGCACAAAGGACCTGCAGGCCTTTGAAGGCCCCGTTTACGCGATATACACGGTGCCCTACCTGATGATGACCGCCGGCGGGCCGCGCATGAATGGCGACGCCGCGCTGGTTCGGGAGGATGGCTCCGTGGTGAAGAACGTCTACATTGCAGGCGAAATCATCGGATCAGCCAACATCGCCGGGCACAACACCATCGGGGGCATTGGCCACGGCCTATGCGCCACCTGGGGACGGATCGCGGCGGAGAACGCCGTCAAGAACGCCGGGAAGTAATCGTTCGAAGTACAGGGGATTGCATCAACATCCCCGCTAAGGGGCTGTCGCGGTAATAGAAACCACGGCAGCCTCTTTTTCGTTCTCTAGGTCCGACTTTTTATCTATATTTCTGTCGAGAATAAGCTCAAATCTCTCAAGAAGCGCACACGAAACATGACCCGACCCTGGAGCCGCTCACGGATGAATCGGCCCAAGCGGCTGTGGTCCGGCGTCTTCTTCCCCTGTAATAAACACATGAACCGGATATCGCACCGGCACACCCCTTCCATCTCACGAAGCGAGTACTTCCCGTTCATGAAACCCAGAGCCACAATCTCGAACAGCTGCTTCGGTGTCGCCTCGTCCGCTCGATTGATGCGGAAATATGCTTGATTGAGCTTGCTAAAGTCCATCCCCTCTGTGATCTGTTTCAGCAAGCGAACCGAATCATCTTCCGGTATCCTGATTCCCAAATCCAGCGGCATCACCGCTTGAAATGCCAGCTCGCCCGGTGTATCCTTGAATCGTTGTAATGTTTTCATAGTAGATACATTCTACAACAAAAAGCGAGCCCGTTCTATCCAGGACGAGCTCGTCTTTTTGTCTCAGAGACTGTTCCTTAGTGCGACAGCCCCTTTGCGCAGGATCGTTACATGATCAGCCTGGCGATGTCATCCTCCTTGGCGGCTTTGACGTGCTCGCGCACATAGTCTGCGGTGATTGCCAGGTGCACTTCGGGCATGTTGTCGCCGCCGGCGTTGAACAGAATGTCCTCCAGCAGCTCCTCAAACACGCCGTGCAGGCGGCGGGCGCCGATGTTCTCCCCCGCGTCATTGGCGCGGCAGGCGGCTTCAGCGATGGCGTCCAGCGCGTCGTCGTCAAAGGTCAAAAACACATTGTCCGTCGCCAGCAGCGACGCGTACTGGCGGGTCAAGGCATTGTCCGGCTGGGATAGGATGCGCACAAAATCCTCTTTGGTCAGGCTCTTTAGCTTCACCAGCACCGGGAAGCGGCCCTGCAGCTCGGGAATCAGGTCGGTGACCTTGGCCACATGGAAGGCACCCGCCGCGATAAAGAGCATGTGGTCAGTCGTGATGCTGCCGTACTTGGTCGACACCGTGCTGCCCTCTACGATGGGCAAGATGTCCCGCTGGACGCCCTCGCGCGACACATCCGGGCCGCTGCCCACGGCGGAGCGCCCGGCGATCTTGTCAATTTCGTCGATGAATACAATGCCGTTCTGCTCGGCGCGGCTAAGCGCTTCCTCCTTGACGGCGTCCTCATCAATGAGCTTTGCGGCCTCCTGGGAAGTGAGGATGCGGCGCGCCTCGCGCACCTTGACGCGGCGCATTTTGGTCTTTTTGGGCAGCATGCCGCCCATCATGTCGCCAATGTTGATGGCGCTGCCGCCCACTTCCAGCTGCGGCGCGGCTTCCTCCACCTCCACCTCGATCTCGCGGTCTTCCAGTTCCCCCGCGCGCAGCTGTTCTAGCACCTGCCCGCGGCGGCCGGCGATCGCTACCTTTTCCTCGTCGGTGGGTTCCGGCTCCTTGGTGTTTCGCGCGCCCAGCAGCACGTCGATGGGGTTGGACACAGGCTTTTTGCGCGGGTTGATCAGCAACGACACCAGCTGATCCTCCGCCAGCACCTCGGCGCGGGTCGCCACGCGGGCTTCATGCTCCGCGCACACCATGCGCACCGCGTTCTCTACCAGGTCGCGGATGATGCTTTCCACATCGCGCCCGACATACCCTACCTCCGTAAACTTGGTGGCTTCCACTTTGACAAACGGCGCGTTAACCAGCTTGGCCAGGCGGCGGGCGATCTCGGTCTTGCCCACGCCGGTGGGGCCCATCATCAAAATGTTCTTGGGGTAGATCTCCGCGCGCATGTCATCAGCCACGCGTGAGCGGCGGTACCGGTTGCGCAGCGCCACCGCCACGGCACGCTTGGCCTCATCCTGGCCGATGATATACCGGTCAAGCTCGCGAACGACCTCGCGCGGGGTCAGTTCTTTCGTCATGGCGCGACATCCTCCACGGTGATATGGTCGTTTGTGTATACGCAGATTGACGCGGCGATGCGCAGCGCCTTTTCGGCGATCTCATGCGCCGACAGCGCGGTGTTGGTAAGCAGCGCGCGGGCGGCCGCCAGCGCGTAGTTGCCGCCGGAGCCAATCGCGCAGATGCCGTCATCCGGGTTGATGACTTCCCCATTGCCGCTGATGATCAGCAGCGCATCACCGTCCGAAGCGACCATCAGCGCGTCCAGCTTGCGCAGCGCCTTGTCACCGCGCCAGTCGCGCGCGAGGCGCACTGCGGCGCGCTCCAGGTTGCCGTTGGTCTCCACCAGCTTTTCCTCAAACAGTTCGCTCAGCGTGATGGCATCCGCCACGCTGCCGGCAAAACCAATGGCCACCCTGTCCTGATAGATGCGGCGCACCTTGGTCGCCGTGCTTTTGAAGATCGTGTTCTCCCCCATGGTCACCTGGCCGTCGCCGGCGATGGCCACGCGCCCGTCCCTGCGCACCGCGCAGATTGTAGTCCCGCGTAGTTGCATGCTTGTCACCTCATGTAATCGGGTTGTGTATGCTTGCGATGGTGTCGATGTCCTTCAGCGCGCGCTCCGAAAGCGCCAGGTACCGCTGTTCCTTGTTGCGGACGCGCTCCGGCAAGGGGGCCATGATGCCGAAGTTCACGTGCATGGGCTGGTAATCCCGGCTGGGCTGTGATACATGCCGGCACAGCGATCCGATCGCCGTGGTGGCGGGAAACGTGGGCAGCGGCTTTTCCTGTAGCATGCTTGCCAAGGTCATCCCGCATACCAAACCGCTGGCCGCGCTTTCCACATACCCTTCCACGCCCGTGATCTGTCCGGCAAACAGCAGATACTCCCTGCCGATCACGCGGAAATTGCTGTCCAGAAAGCCGGGGCTGTTCAAAAACGTGTTGCGGTGCATCACGCCGTAGCGCGCAAACTCCGCTTGTTCCAGCCCGGGGATCAGCGAGAAAACGCGTTTCTGCTCCCCGTATGTCAGCCGCGTCTGGAAGCCCACCAGGTTGTAAAGGCTGGCGCTGATGTCCTCCTGGCGCAGCTGCACGTTGGCGAAAGGGCGTTTGCCTGTGGTTGGATCGCGCAGGCCCACCGGCTTCATCGGCCCGTAGGCAAGGGCCATCTCGCCGCGTTTGGCCAGCGATTCCACCGGCACGCAGGCTTCAAAGTATTTCTCTTCCTCAAAGCCGTGTACCGGCGCGGTTTTGGCGGTCAGCAGCGCTTCGCGCAAGCGCAGGTAGGCGTCCCTGTCCATCGGGCAGTTGAGGTAATCCTCCCCGCGGTCATAGCGCGAGGCGCGGAACACCTTTTGCATGTCGATGGATTCGGCGGTGACAATCGGCGCCGCCGCGTCATAGAAGGACAGCATGGCCTTTTCGGACAGGGCGCTGATCGCGCCGGACAGCGCGTCCGTGGTCAAGGGGCCGGTGGCGATGATGCAAGGCTCGTCCGGAATGTCGGTCGCCTCAGCGGTTTGGTATGTCACCAGCGGGTGGTACGTCAGCACGCCGGTGATGTGCCGGGAAAAATCGTCGCGGTCGACCGCCAGCGCGCCGCCGGCGGGCACGCGGGTTTGGTCCGCGGCTTTTAGGATCAGGGAGCTCAGCCTGCGCATCTCCTCTTTGAGCAGGCCGGCTGCGTTCTGCAGCCGGTCGGACTTGAGGCTGTTGCTGCACACCAGCTCCGCCAAGCCGTCGCTATGATGGGCGGGCGTGCGGCGATCGGGCTTGATGTCCACCAGGCGCACGGCAATCCCCCGCCGCGCCAACTGCCAGGCGGCTTCGGCTCCGGCCAGTCCGGCGCCCACCACGGTCACCACATGGTCAGGCACTGTCGTCCTGCGGTTCTACTTCCTCGCGGTGGCGGCAGCTTTCGTTGCTGCACAGCAGCAGGTCCTGATCGCGGCGGCGTTTCAGCGTCATGTAGCTGCCGCATTCCGGGCAGGACTTCTTGACCGGCTGGTCCCAGGATACAAAGTCGCACTCGGGGTACCGCTCACAGCCATAGAACTTGCGGTTTTTGCGGCTGGTTTTCTCCAGCAGCCTTGCGCCACATTTGGGGCACGGGGCGTCGATATAGACAAGGATGGGCGTGGTGTTGCGGCACTCCGGGAAGTTGGGGCAGGCCAGGAACCTGCCGTACCGCCCCATCTTGTACACCATCATCGCGCCGCACTTGTCGCACAGGGTGTCGCTGACCTCGTCGGCGATCTCGATCTTCTCAATGGCTTCATCGGCGCGCGCCAGCTGCGCCTCAAACGCCGGATAGAAGGAGCGCAGCACGTCCCGCCAATGCAGCTTGCCCGCCTCCACCGCGTCCAGCTCGTTCTCCAGCCGGGCGGTAAAGTCGGGGTCCACGATGGTGGCGAAATATTCCTCCATCAGCGCGTTGACCATGCGGCCCAGCTCGGTCGGGTAGAGGCGCTTTTTCTCTCGCGAGACATACCCGCGGGCAATGACGGTGGTCACCGTGGGCGCATAGGTGGACGGGCGGCCGATGCCCTTTTCCTCCAGCGTGCGCACCAGGGACGCCTCGGTGTAGCGGCTCGGGGGCTGGGTGAAATGCTGGTTGATGGCGACATCCTTAACCTGGACAGCGTCACCTTCCTGCGCGTCGGCCAGGAACGCCTGGGACGGATCCTCGGCTTCATCCGTGCTTTCCTCATAGACGGCGGTGAACCCGGCAAAACGCTTGACCTCACCATAGTAGCGCAGCAGCACGCCATCGCCCTTTATGTCGATCGTGCGCGTGGCGAAGCGCGCATCTGTCATCTGGCTGGCGACAAAACGCGCGTAGATTAATTTGTACAGCTGGTACTGGTCCCTGGTTAGCGCGGCTTTGATGCTGTCCGGCGTGATCAGCACGTCCACCGGGCGGATCGCTTCATGCGCATCCTGCGCGCTGCTGCGTCCCCTGTACTGGTTGGCCTGCTCGGGCAGATAGTCCGCGCCGTAACTGTCACCAATGTGTCCGCGCACGGCTGTGAGCGCTTCGTCACTGACGCGCACGGAGTCGGTGCGGATGTAGGTGACCAGGCCCTGCGTGTTGCCGCGCTTGATCTCCACGCCTTCATACAAGCCCTGCACCACCTGCATGCACTTGGCGATGGTGAAGTTGAGTTTGCGCGAGGCTTCCTGCTGCAACGTGGAGGTCGAAAATGGCGGCGCCGGTGATTTGCGTTTTTCCTTGTTCTTGACGCTGGAAACCGCCAGCGCAGCCTTTAGGATACGCTCACGCGCCTTTTCGGCTGCGCCACCATCAGTCAGATCGGCTCTTTTGCCGTCCAGCTCCGCCAACCGCACCTGGAAAAGGTCCTGCTTTCCGTTTTCGCGCTTGAGCGGGATCTCGGCAAAGGCGTCCCAGTATTCCTCCGGGACAAAGCCTTCGATCTCCTCCTCGCGGTCTACGATCAGGCGCACCGCCACGCTTTGCACGCGACCGGCAGACAAACCCTTTTTGATCTTCGCCCACAGCAGGGGGCTGATTTTGTAGCCCACCAGCCGGTCCAGCGCGCGGCGCGCCTGCTGGGCGTCCACCAGGTCCATGTTGATCGCACGCGGTTTTTTGATTGCGCCTGCCACGGATTTTTTGGTGATCTCGTTAAACTCCACCCGGCAGGGGGCGGCGGGATCCAGCTTGAGCACCTCCGCCAAATGCCAGGAGATGGCCTCGCCCTCGCGGTCAGGGTCAGTCGCCAGCAGCACTTCGGTGGCCGATTTGGCCTCCTTGCGCAGCGCGGCCAAAATATCGCCCTTGCCGCGGATGGTGATATAGCGCATGGCGAAATCATCCTCGGGGTCTACGCCCAGCTGGGAGCGCGGCAAGTCGCGCACATGGCCCTGGGACGCCAGCACCTTATAGCCCCGGCCCAGGAACTTCCCGATGGTTCCTGCTTTGGCGGGGGATTCAACGATGACCAGTTTCTTTTTCGTTTTTGTGGGCAAAACCTGTCCTCCGATTTTCTGTCTATGTTCGCAGCAACCGAAACAAACGGCCTGGGAGCGTATCCACCAAGCCATCCAGTTCCATCAGCGTCAGCTGCGTATTCAGGTCTGACACGGGCAACTTTGTCCTGGCTAACAGCTCCTCAAAGCTCAGGCTCTCGGCACAAAGCGCATCATATATCGACTTTTGCTCGCTTGTCAAACCGTCCAGATCAAACGCCACCTGCTCGCCCTGCCCGTGCGCCGGGGCAAGCCAGTCCATATCTTCCAGCAAGTCCCCCGCGCAGGTGCACAATCTGGCCCCTTCGCGGATCAGCTTGTGCGGCAGCGCGGAGCTGGGCGCGTCCACCGGCCCCGGCATCGCAAACACCTCGCGCCCCTGCGCCAG
>JAGVSV010000097.1 GCA_019137115.1 Bacillota bacterium | reverse complement strand
GCATCTGCTTTGGCGGATGCCGCTCGGATGGCTGAAGCGCTGCCGCCTGATCTGCCCATGCGCTGGGTGGCGCTGTTTGCATATTGCGGGTCAGATGCAGCACAAGCCGCCAACGATGCGGCCGCGCGCCTGCGGCTGTCCAACGCGTTGCGCGGGGAGATTGCCGTATTGGCACAACACATGCACACGCCCATGCTGCCGGACGATGCCCGGCTGTGGGTGTCCAGGCTGGGTTTGCCGATGCTGTTGCGCGTGACCACGCTGCAGAAAGCCATGGCCGCCAGGGACGCGCGACAACAGGACGCGCTGGCCGTGCTAGAGCAATCCGCGCGGGACATTGTGGCCTCCGGCGCGTGCCTGTCCCTGCGCGATCTGGCGGTCAACGGCAACGATTTGATGCAGATGGGCATCCCCAAAGGCCCCGAAGTGGGCGAAGCGCTGGGCCATTTGATGCATCAGGTGGTCACCAACCAGCTGCCCAACACGCGGGAAGCGCTGCTGGACGCCGCGCTGACGCTTCGCGCCGGCCAAAAAGAACAACAAAAAAACCCGCCCGGTCAGGGGCGGGTCGAGGCATAAGTATTATTCCTCCGGCACCAGCAGGCCCAGGTTGCCGTCATGGCGCAGGTACAGCACGTGCGTCTGCTCGGTCTCGCTATCGATATACACAAAGAAGGTGTGACCCAGCAGCTCCATCTGCATGGCGGCATCCTCCGGCGACATCGGGCGCACGGTATAGGTTTTGTTGCGCACGATGGTGCGCGGGCCCATGTCCTCGCCGGTGACGTCCTCGATAAATTCCGGGCCTTCCTTGAGGTTGATGTCCTCGCGCAGGCGCTTGTCCAGACGCGTGCGGTGGCGCAGGATCTGCTTTTCCAGCTTGGCCAGCGCGCGGTCAATGGACATGAACAGGTTGTCCTCGCTGCTGGCTTCGGCGCGCAGCGTGATGCCGTTGATGGGCACGGTGATTTCCACAATGCGCATAGTGCGCTCGCGGCGCAGGCGGACAAACATCTCGGTATCCGGCCGCAGATAGCGCTCCATGGTGCTGGTCTTCCTCAATATGCGGTTTGTTATACCGGGGGTCACGATCATGTCTTTGGCGGTAATGGTCGTCTTCATAGGCCACATGCTCCTTTCGGCAGCGTCGCTGCTGTACCAATAGATTACGACATGGTATACCCATTTTCCTGCCATTTGGGCAAGGCGGGTCGTGCCTGATGCGAATCCACATCCCTTTTTGCGGTTTTTGCGCTTTGCGTGAAATGCTTGCATAATTGCGCGCGCAAACGGTATAATAAGGTAAGGAGGAGGGATCGCGATGACCCAGGAGTCTGGCACAACCAAGATGCAGCCCCTTGCTTCCGGCAAAGAAGCCGCCGGCAGCATCCTTCAGCATGTGTACCTGGCGCTGCAGGACAAGGGGTATGACCCGATTGCGCAGCTGACCGGCTTTATTATGACCGGTGAACCCACCTACATCACCAGCCACAACAACGCGCGCAGCCTGATCTGCCGTCTGCAGCGCGACGAAATTCTTGAGGAGCTGGTGCGTTTTTACGTCCAGCAGCACTTCGGAGGCTGATGGGCAGGATTCTGTGCCTGGACATGGGCGACAAGCGCATCGGCGTGGCGGTCAGCGACGCGATGCGCTGGATCGCCAGCCCACACAGCGTATACACGCGCGTGGGCTACGGACCGGATGTGAAGCACATGGCCGGACTGATGCAGGCGCTGGAGGGCGAGCTGATCGTGCTGGGCCTGCCGCGCAACATGGACGGCACGCTGGGCGATTCCGCCCGGAAAGCCCAGGCATTTGCGGAGAAATTGACCGAGGCGGGACTCCCGGTAGCATTCTGGGATGAACGCCTTTCCACCGTCAGCGCCCAGCGATCGCTGATCGAGGGCGGCATGCGCCGTGAGCAGCGGCGCGGCACGGTGGACAAGGTGGCGGCTGCGGTCATCCTGCAAGCCTACCTGGACCACATGAACCGGGAAAATAACCAATTGACACATGCGGCATCAAATGCCGATGTAGATAACGGAGGACAACATGGCCAGCAAGGACAAGAAGGACAAGCTTGAGGAAGTGGCCGCCCGCGAATCAGCGGACAGCGCGGCATACGAGGGCGAACTGGATGAGAGCAACAACCTGATCGAGTTGACCGACGAGGATGGCGTCAAGACGCTGTTTGAGTACCTGACCACGATCCCGTACGAGAACAGCGAGTATGTGGTGCTCATGGTGGTGGACGAGGACGACGAACTCGAGGACGAGGAGGACGACGACGAATACGACGACGAGGGCGAAGTCGTGATCCTCAAGATCGAAACGGATGAAAACGGTGAGGACACCTATGTGACGTGCGAGGACGAAGCGGTGTCCCAGAAGGTGTTTGAGATGTTCATGGAGCAGGTCGAGGCCGAACAGGACTGAGTTTTTCTGCTCGAACCGGGGGCAACCCCGGTTTTTTTGTATCGCGCACGCGCGGGTGAGGAGGCAGTATGATCGGCGTTCTGGTGAACACGCTGGCGGTGGTGGTGGGCAGCCTGTTCGGGCTGGCCCTGCGCAAGGGCATCCCGGCAAAATTGACGGCCGCGGCCATGACCGGCATCGGGCTGTGCACGCTGTACCTGGGCATATCCGGATCGCTTTCGGGCCAGAACGCGATCATCGCCATCCTTTCCGTTGTGCTGGGCGGTATGATCGGCACGATGCTGGACATCGACGGCGCCATCCAGCGCCTGAGCGACCGGGTGCAGAAAAAGGTGTCACCCGGGGCCGGTGCGCGCGTAGGCGAGGGGTTTGTCACCGCCAGCCTGCTGTTCTGCGTGGGGTCGATGACCATCGTTGGCTCTTTGAACGCAGGGCTGAGCGGCGACAACCAGATGCTGTTTGCCAAGTCGGTGCTGGACCTGATTTCGTCCATCATGCTCTCGGTCAGCCTGGGGGTGGGGGTGCTGCTGTCCGCGCTGGTGGTGCTGGTCTTCCAGGGCGCGCTGGTGCTGCTGGCGCAGGTGCTAAAGCCGGTGCTCAGCGCCGCCGCCATCGCCGAAATGACCTGCGTGGGGTCGCTATTGATCATCGCGCTTGGTTTCAACCTGCTGTCCATCGCGCGCATCAAGGTGGCGGATTATCTGCCCGCCATCGCGGTCGCGCCGGTCATCGTGCTGGTGAGCGGATTGCTGGGATAACCCAGTCAGAGGGGATAGAAAAGGGGCGTGCCGTGGTGGTGCGCCCCTTGGTCATGTGTGGGTTGTGGTTAGCCTTCGGTGTGCCGGTCGGAACGGCGGCGGCGCTCGCCCTGCGCGGTGTCGGTGCCGGAGTCGGCAGGGGGCGTATCCCGTTGCGGGCGCTGCACGCGCACGTCACGGGTCTGCCCGTCTGCGGAATCTGTCGGCGGGGTTGCGGGTTTGGGCGGGGTGGTGCCGGGCGCGGTAGGTGGCACCGTAGGCGGTACCGGCGCGGCACTGCCAGGCACTGGCGGCACATTGGGCACGCGCGGCGCTGTCCCCGTAGTGCCGGGGACGGTCGGTCCGGTGGGCACGCGGGGTGCTGTCCCGGTGGTGCCGGGCGCGGTCGGCGGGGTGTAGGGCTGCGGCGGGCGGTACGGGGCGCTGGACGTGGGTGGATCGGGACGGAACGGCACGCTGCCCGGGCGCTGCGCGTTGGGCGGCACGAGGGTGTCGCGGGTCTGTCCCTGCGTTGCGCCCGGCGCGCCTGTCGGCGGCGCCTGCGGCGGCATGCCGGGGGTGCGCGGGGTGGGCGGCGCGTAGGGGGAGGTCTGGCCGGGCTGCCCCTGAGCGGGTCGCGCGTACGGCGCGCCGGCGGTGGTTCCGGTCTGACCGGTTTGCGCCTGACGGCGCTGGGCGGCGCGCTGCGCAGCGCGGCGCTGGTTCTCTCGGTACAGGCGGTAGCCATAGTATCCGCCCGCACCCAGCACGCCCAGGATGCCGATGGCAAGGATGGCGCCCGGTAACGAGCTGCTCTTGCCCTGGGTGGGGATTTCGCTGGCCATGGGCGAGAAGGAGGGCACCGGGTCCATGGTGGGCGATACGCTGGGCGTGGGCGTCAGCGCGGCCTCAATGGCCGGCGTGGGCGTGCCCAGCGGGTTGAACGGTTCATAGGAGGCCTGCGCCAGCGCGGGGTTGGACCACACGCCGGAGTTGAAGTCCTCCACCGAGGTGATCGTGCTGGGCACATTGGCGTTTGCGTTGGCCGCGGCACCCGGGTTGGCGTTGATGTAATCCTGGCTTTGCAGGTAGCTGGTCAGCTGGCCCAGGGGCAGGACGGTAAAGTACGATTCCATCACGTAGCCTTCGGTGCCGCCCTGGTTGATGCGGTACCACAGGCCGTCAGGCTGCTGGGTGCTGCCCAGCACCAGCGCAAAGGCATTGCGGGGCATCATCTTGCGCACGGTGGCGTTGGTGTTGGCCTCGGCGCGCAGGCGCACGTTGTCGGTGTTGACATAGCCGTAGCTGGACGGGCTGTTCTGCGTGACCGGCGGCACGGTGGGCGTTTCAATCATCGGCAGCGGCGTGCGCAGGGACTCCAGGTACCCCGCCGATTCCTGCTCGTTCATCATGCGCAGCTGGTCGGCGCGCACAAAGCCGTAGCGCTGACCGAACTGCACGAAGTGCCAGGTGGTGTCCTGCGAGAACTCCTGCCCCAACACATTGACCACGGTGCTGGCGTCCAGCGTCTGCACGATTTCGGCAAACGGGTCAAAGTAGGTGCGCAGCGGCACGAAATCGCCCAGGGTGATGGCATAGCCGGTCACCTGCGTGGGCTCCCTGGTGGGGGTGGGGGCCGCGGTCTGCGCGGGCTGGATCAGGCTGCGGTGATACTCGGCTTCCTGCGCGCTGATGCGCCGCAGGGCGCTTTCGGGCACAAAGCCCGTGCGCGCGATGGCGATGGCCTCGGCGCTGTTCCATTCCACGCCGTTCACATAGGTTTGGCCCCACAGGTACAACAGCGTGTCCACCGGCAGCGTGGCCAGGATGGTTTCATCCCGGTCGCTGGAGCCGGAGCGCAGCGCCACCTGCTGGATGGTCAGCGCGTAGCCCTGGTAGGGCAGCGGGGTTTCGGTGGCGCCTGGCGGCGGCACCGGCGTGGCGGTCGGTTCTATCGTGGCCGTGGGCGCGTCGGTGGGCGGCACGGTGGCGGTGGCCGGCAGGGTCTGCAGCGGCATCGGGGAAGCCAGCTGCGCCTGGTACTGGTCGCTCTGCTCGCGGGACAACAGCTCCACAAACTGGGCCATCACGTAGCCGTCCTTGTCCCTGGCCTTTGCTTTGAACCACGGCTCGCCACCCACCGTCTGCTGCGTGTACACCCAGATGCGGGTGCCCTTGGTGAAGGTGTCCACAATGTTCTTGCTGTCGGAGGTGTCGGTGGCCGAACGGAAGCGCACGCTGTTGGCGGTCACGTCGGCCCAGCGGTCGATGACCGTATTGTCCGGGATGGGCGTGGCCGGCGGCGTGGCGGTGGGCGACGGCCCGGGCGTGTAGCCCATCAGGGCCGCAACCTCCTGGTCGCTGAGCAAGCGCACCACGGACTCCTTGATGAAGCCCTTGCGGTCGCCGATCTGGGCGTAGTACCACAGTTCCTTCTGGTCATTGACATAGGAGCCAAGGATCTGCGCCAGGTCCTTGCGGCCCACGACAGACAGCACGTTGTTTTCGGCGATGGTGGGCGAGGAGCGGAAGTTGATCGCGTCCCCGGTGGGATAGCCATATGCCTCCAGCTCGGTCAGCTGGTAGGCCATTTCGGTGGGGCGCGGCGTGTCGGTAACCACGGTGTCGGACTTGGCGTACAGGAACACCACCTCGGCGGGTGTTGCCGCGCCGTTTTCGGACAGCGTCACCTGCTGGGGCTCCTTGGTAAGCAGCGTATAGCCCTGGGGCAGCGCGTCCGGGCGCGCCCAGATGTCGTTGCTGCCCAGGCGCACGGACTGGTCCTTGCTGGGCGCCAGCGTGGTGCCGTCCTCCAGGCGGAAGTGCACGCGCACGTTGCCGGTCATACCGGCCAGGGTGTCGGCAAACAGGAACACAACCTCGCTGGGCGTGGCGTTGCCCTCGCTGTCCACCACCACGGTTTTCTGCGGCACGTCGTTGAGCACGTACTTGCCGTTCTCGTTGCCGGGGATCAGCTTGGGGTCGGCCAGGATGATGTTGTTCTCGTTCTCATAGGTGGTCACGCTTTGCGTGTACAGCGTGGTGCCATTCTGATCCTTGTAGTAGACATAGACGATTTTGACCTTGGGGGCGGGCGCGGGTTCCTCGGTCGCCGCGGCTTCCTGCCGCTTGTAGAGGAAGCGCACCGAAGCGGGCTGCGCCACGTCGTCGCTAACGATGACATATTTGACCGGGTCATCGTCCAGCACATACCCTTCCTTGAGGTCTGCCGGTTCGGCGGGTACCGAGTTGGTGCCGTCCGCCGCGCGGAACGTCTGCGCGGTGGCAACCGGGTCGCCGTTGGCGTCCTCGTAGTACACCGTGACATCCACTGGCCCGCTGATCACGGGGCTGGGTTCCGCGGTGGGCTCGGCTGTGGGTTCTGCCGTCGGTTCGGCCGTGGGTTCTGCGGTCGGCTCCGTAGTGGGTTCGGCCGTCGGTTCCTCTGTGGGTTCTTCGGTGGGCTGCTCGGTGGCCAGCGGCGGCACGGGAGTGGCCAGCGCGGCCTCCTGCGCGGCGTTTTCCTCGTCGGTCAGCAGGCGCACAAACTGGGTCATGATGTAGCCCTGGCGGCCGTTGAACATGCCGTAGTACCAGGCCTGGCCATCCACAGTTTCCTGGTGGTAGACGTACAGCAGCGCGTCCTGCTTGAGCTCGACGATGATGTCATGGCTGGTGCCGGGGCCGGCGCGGAAGTTGACCCGCGACGCGGTGACCACGCCCCAGCGGTCGATGGGCTCGCCATCGAGGATGGGCGTGGGTTCGGGCGCGGGCCCCTGCGATGCTTGCTGTGCGGGTGCTTCCTGTACGGGCACCTCCGGCGGCTGGGCGACTTTCTCTTCAACGGGGGCTTGTGTCTCGGGCGCGGCGGTCTCCGGCGCTGCGGTTTCCGGCACCGGCGCCGCGGTTTCCGGCACCGGCGTCTCGGGTTCCGGGGTTTCAGGCGCCGGGGTCTGCGGCAGCGGCACTGGTGAAGCCAGGGTGGCTTCCACGGCCGCGTTTTCCTGGTCGTTGAGCATGCGGGCAAACTCCGCCATCACGTAGCCCACGCGCCCGTTGAAAATCACGTGCCACCAGGGGTCGTTTTTGATGGTCTCCTGGCCATACACATAAAACCGGGTGCCCGCGGGCAGCGAGGTAATGATCTCGGCATTGCGCGCGGGACCTTCACGGAAATTGACGCTGGAGGCGGTCACTTCGGCCCAGCGGTTGACCGGCTCGCCGTCCACAGGGACGTACACGGCGGGCTCGGCGGTGGGCGCGTCCGTGGCGGCCACTTCGGTGGGCTCCGCCGTGGGCTCCAGTGTGGGTTCAGCGGTCGG
>JAGVSV010000070.1 GCA_019137115.1 Bacillota bacterium | reverse complement strand
CCCCAGGCATGGCCCAAAGGCAGCGTGCGCAGCTTCCGCGCGCAGGACCAGGTGACAGTGTCGTTTGACTGGGCGGATGGCGCGCTGACAGGATGTGCGCTGGTTTCAGCGCGGGATCAACGCCTGCGCGTGCTGTGCGGCGGGAACACATGGGAGGTGTCATTGCGGGCCGGGGAAACCTGCCAGTTGATGTAGGTACTGCACCCTGATCTGATCCGGCATGGGAAACAGCCGCGCCTGTTATGGGTGCGCGGCTGTTGCTTTATTCCGGAAAATCAGCGGATCACAACCCGCAGGCTGTGCGTTTTGCCGCCGGGCAGGTCAGGCTTATCCAGCGCGGTGCTCCAGGCCATGTCCCCGCCGATCGGCGCGTGGTAGGCGTCCAGGTGCAGGAAGCGGGCGGGGGCGGGGTTCAGCTCGTGGGTGTGCAGGGCGTCCTTGACCGTCTGCGTAGCATAGGGGCTAATGTCAAAGTGGAACGGCGTGACGCCGTCGACGTTAAGGTCACCGTCAGCCAGATGGACGGTGAGCGCCTCTACGCCCTCCCGGCCGCCGCTTTCAGACGGCGGAGCGAAGTCAAAGCCCATGTCGGCGACCTTCAATTCATACCGCCCGAAGCGGGCAGCCACCAGGCGGTCGCGGTAATTTTCGTGCGGGCCGTAGCCCAAGTAGGAAAGCGTGTCGGCATGCTCGGGCAGCATCAACGCCAGCCCCAGCCGCGGCACGAACACGCCGGGCGCGACAAAGCCGTCCAGATGGCATGCGACCGTGCCGTCCGGGCGTACGGTAAAACTGACCTGACCGGTCAGGCTGTCACCAGCGCAATAGTCGCTGGTCACCGTTACCCCGCTCTCGCCGGTCAGCACGCGGGCGGAACCGAATGTGACGTTGAGCGCACGGCCCTTGGGCCGGAGTACGGCCGGTCGAGGGTAAGCGCGGCAGAAGTGATCAGGGTCTTGCCGCCCCTGGTCAGCGCGGTCAGCATGCCGTTTGCGTCAAATTTGGCAGTGACGCGATCGTTGGTTACCGTAATGCCATCGTTCGTTTGCTGCACGGTCAGGGTGGGGCCGTCGCCCGCGGCGGGCAGCGCGCTGCGCGCGTACGCATAGGCAAACTGGCGGCGGGACACCTCGCGGCCATCGGACGCTGTGACCGTAAACTCCAGGAAGCGCGGCGCGGGCGCAACATCCTTCAGCTGCTCCAGCAGGTCCAGGTCTGCCCGTTCGCCGGGGCCGATGCAGGGGATGTCGAGGGTGTGGCGGAACATGTCGTTCCCCTGCGCGTCAATGCCGGCCAGATCCACCGAAAAGTCCGACGATGACAGGGCCTGCGTTCTGTTGAGCACCACGAAATGGTTGTCCATGCCGTCGGCCGCCCAGGCGCTGTCGGCGTGCGCGCGCTCGATGAGCAGCGGCGCGTAGGCTTCCCGCACGTCATGGCACACCGGCTTCCAGGCAAGATCAGCCCGCACAATGCCGTTGTTCGTCATGAACACAGGCTCCCGAGGCTCGATGAACGATTCGCCAAAATCGCCGCCGTGGGCGAAATATTCGGCGCCATCTGCGGTTTTGCCCAGCAGCGCCTTGTCCTGCCAGTCCCAAATGAAGCCGCCCTGGAAGCGGGGGTAGCGGCGGGTTAAGTCAATAAAGTGCTTCATGCCGCCGCCGGTGTTGCGGATCTGGTAGAGGTACTCCACCAAAATCACGGGGCGGTTGTCCACCGGGTCGGTGAGCATCTGCAGGATCTGCGGCTGGGTGGCGTACATGCTGCCGCGGGTGTCGGAGATGTTCTGTCCGGGGTTGCCGGACTCATACTGGCAGATGCGCGTGGGGTCGGCCTGCTTGACGTAGCCGTACATCGCGGCGTGGTTGGGGCCAAAGCCGCTTTCGTTGCCCAGCGACCAGCCATAGATGCACGCCTGGTTTTTGTGCTGCGCCACCATGCGCTGCGCACGTTCCACATAGGCGGGGGCTGCCGCGCCGTCGTGGGAGATCTGCCCCATCACGCCGTGGGTTTCCAGGTTGCACTCGCACAACACCAAAATGCCCATTTTGCTGCACAGGTCGTACCACAGGACGCTGTCCGGGTAGTGGCTGGTGCGCACGGCGTTGATGTTCATGCGCTTCATCGATTGGATTTCCTCGATCATGTGCGCTTCAGGCACCGCGCGACCATGCTTCCAGGCGTGTTCGTGCCGGTTGACGCCGAACACCAGCAGGCGGTTGCCGTTGAGCTTCAGGATGCCGTCCTCGATGGTGACCAGCTTGAAGCCTGCGGGCACCGTTTCGCGGTCAACGGCCTGCCCGTTTTTGTAAAGCGCCACCTCCACCGTGTACAGCACCGGGTGATCGGGCGTCCAGCGGCACACCGCCGGCAGCTTGACGTCCACCCGCGCGGTGCTGGCGGTGGGCACAGACAGCTGGCTGTACTGCGCCTGTTTGGCGACTGGAGCAGTCTGTTCCGCCACCAGCGCGCCGGATTCATCCAGCAGTTTTAC
>JAGVSV010000158.1 GCA_019137115.1 Bacillota bacterium | reverse complement strand
TGCAGGCCGATCCGGGCGTCATGCGCCGCATCAGGGCGCACACCGACCGGCTGATGATGGTGGAGCTCACGTTTGAAAAAGGCGCGGTGGGCGCCGCGCATCAGCACGAACACGACCAGCAGACGTATATCCTGGAGGGGCGTTTTGCCTTTACCAACGATGGCGAAACGTGTCAGGTCGGGCCGGGCGATGTGATCAGCTTTGCGTCCGGCGTTACCCACAGCACCGTGTGCCTGGAAAAGGGAAGGATCCTGGACATGTTTTCACCCGCGCGAAAGGATTTCCTGTGAGCGACCGGACACCCATGCAGGTATCCTTCGGGCTGGGGCGCGCCAACCTGTATGAGCAGGTGGCCGACTCGCTGGAAAGGCAGATCCTGGACAACCCGGCCGCATTGGGCAGCAAGCTGCCCAGCGAGCAGGAACTGGCCCATGGCTTTTCGGTCAGCCGTCCTGTAGTGCGCGAGGCATTGAAGCTATTAAAGGAGCGTCGGCTGGTGTCCGTGCGCAACGGCGAGGGCGTGTTTGTGGAAAAGCCGGACGCCGGTGCGCTGGCATCGGTGCTGCAGCGCGTGGTCACAATGGACAGCGTGGATTTAACCCATGTGTACGGGCTGCGGCTGGTGCTGGAGCCCGCCGCCTGCGCGCTGGCCGCCCCCCGCGTGAGTGAAACCGACCTGGCCCAGCTTTCCGCGCTGGTCGCGCAGACCGAGGCCGCGCGGGCGGATCACGCGGCCCGCATGGAGAACGACTACGCGTTTCATCTTAGGATCGCGCAGCTGTCCGGCAACCCGCTGATCCCCTACTTTCTGGGCTCGCTGAGGGAGCTGTTCTTTGCGCTGATGGAGCCTGCGGTTGCCGACCCTAAGGGCAACGACCGGGGCATCAAGAACCACAAGCTGATCGTCAAGGCGCTGGCCACCGGCGATGCCGGGGCGGCGCGCCAGGCCATGCACAACCACCTGACCCGATGCAGGGCGGACTACGCCCTGTAGCACGACAAACCCAATATAAGGAGGAACACCATGGACATCCGTTATTCCTGTCACCCGGAGGACTTTGCGCGCTACAACACCGAGGAAACGCGCGGGGAGTTTTTGATCGAAACGCTGTTTACCCCGGACGACCTCAACTGCGTGTACAGCCACGTTGACCGCATGGTCACCCTGGGCGCGATGCCCGTCAAGGGGCAGGTATCCATCGACAAGGGCATTGACGTGTGGAAAAACTTTGGCACCACCTATTTCCTGGAGCGCCGCGAGGTGGGCATCTTCAACGTGGGCGGCCCGGGCACGATCACGGTGGACGGCAAGGAATACAAGCTGGACTTCAAGGACTGCCTGTACATCACGCGCGGGGCCAGGGACGTACAGTTTGCTTCGCAGCACGGGGACAACCCGGCCAAGTATTACATGGTGTCCGCCCCCGCGCACCGCAGCTATGAAACGAAGCTTTTGAAAATCGAGGACGCCGCCAAGAAGCCGATGGGCGCGCTGGAGACCAGCAACAAGCGGGTGATCAACCAGTTCATCCACCCGGACGTGCTGGAAACCTGCCAGCTGTCCATGGGCATGACGGTGCTGGAGCCCGGCAGCGTGTGGAACACCATGCCCGTGCACACGCACGAGCGCCGGATGGAAATCTACTTCTACTTTGAGGTGCCGCAGAACAACGTGGTGTTCCACATGATGGGGCAGCCCCAGGAAACCCGCCACATTGTGATGCAGAATGAGCAGGCCGTGATCGGCCCCAGCTGGTCGATCCACGCCGGGGTGGGCACCGGCAGCTATACGTTCATCTGGGCCATGGGCGGCGAGAACCAGGCGTTTGACGACATGGACGCCATCGCCACCACGGACATCCGGTAAGGAGCAGCATATGTTTGACATAAACGCGTTTTCCCTGAAGGGCAAGGTGGCCCTGGTCACCGGCGGCAGCTATGGCATTGGCTACGCGATCGCGCAGGCGCTGCACGGCGCGGGCGCCACCGTGGTGTTTAATGACATCAACCAGGAGCTGGTAGACAGGGGCCTGGCCGCGTACAAAAAGGACGGTATCCCCACCCACGGCTATGTGTGCGACGTGACGGACGAGGACGCCGTGCAGGCGCTGGTCCAGCAGATCGAAAAAGACGTGGGCGTCATTGACATCCTGGTCAACAACGCCGGCATCATCAAGCGCATCCCCATGCACGAGATGAGCGCGGCGGATTTCCGCAAGGTGATTGACGTCGACCTGAACGCCCCGTTCATCTGCGCCAAGGCGGTGATCCCCGGCATGATCAAAAAAGGCGCGGGCAAGATCATCAACATCTGCTCGATGATGAGCGAGCTGGGCCGCGAAACGGTGTCAGCCTATGCCGCGGCCAAGGGCGGGCTTAAGATGCTGACGCGCAACATCTGCTCGGAGTATGGCGAGCACAACATCCAGTGCAACGGCATCGGGCCGGGCTATATCGAAACCCAGCAGACCGCGCCATTGAGGGAGCGGCAGGCCGACGGTTCGCGGCACCCGTTTGACCAGTTCATCATCGCCAAGACGCCCGCCGCGCGCTGGGGCACCACGCAGGACCTGATGGGCCCGGCGGTGTTCTTGGCCAGCGAGGCCAGCAACTTTGTCAACGGACACATCCTGTATGTGGACGGCGGCATCCTGGCGTACATCGGCAAGCAGCCGCAATAGGAGGCACATATGTTGGATCAACTGGCGCTGGCGGGCTTAATCCCGATCATTAAGGTGCAGGACGCGCAGGACGCGCCGCCGCTGTGCAAGGCGCTGATGGACGGCGGCTTGCCGGTGGCGGAGATCACCTTCCGCACCGCGGCCGCCGAGGAAGCCATCAAACTCGTCAACGCCCAGTACCCGGACATTCTGCTGGGCGCGGGCACGGTGCTGACCACCGACCAGGCCGACCGTGCCTGGGCGGCCGGCGCGCGCTATATCGTGTCGCCGGGCTTCAATCCCCGCGTGGTTCAGCACTGTCTGGATAAGGGATACCCCATCCTGCCGGGCTGCTCCTCGCCGTCGGACATTGAGCAGGCGATCGAGCTGGGCTTGTCCGCCGTCAAGATCTTCCCGGCCGGCGCGCTGGGCGGCGTGGCCACCATCAAGGCGCTGGCCGGGCCGTACGCCGAGATGCAGTACGTGCCCACCGGCGGGGTGGACGCCAAGAACCTGCTGGAATACTTGAGCTTCCCCAAGGTGTTGGCCTGCGGGGGCAGCTGGATGGTGCCCCAGAGCGCCGTGGAAACCAAGGACTGGGCAAAGATTCAGGCGCTGGCCAGCGAGGCCGTCGACCTGCTGCTGGGTTTTGAAATCGTGCACATTGGCGTCAACAGCGCAAACGAGCAGGACGCCAAGGCCGCCGCCGAGCGCCTGTCCAAGCTGTTCCACTGGCCCATCAGGGAAGGGCAGGCCAACTACTTTGTGGGCACCGGCGTGGAAATCATGAAAACGCCGTTCCTGGGCGCCCATGGGCATGTGGCCATCGGCACCAACAGCGTGGAGCGTGCCCAATGGCACCTGGAGCGCCGCGGCTTTACGTTCAATGAAGAAACCGCGCGCAAAGGCCCGGACGGCAAGCTCCGCTTTGTCTACCTGGCCGAGGAGATCGCCGGGTTTGCGTTCCACCTGATCCAGAAATAGGAGGCCGACATGAAACAAGTGGTAACCTTTGGCGAAATCATGCTGCGGCTCAAGTCCCCCGGGTTTGAGCGGTTGCTGCAGACCCCCCTGCTGGAAGCAACCTTTGGCGGCGGCGAGGCCAATGTGGCGGTGTCGCTGGCCAACTACGGACTGAACAGCGCGTTTGTGACGCTGCTGCCGGACAGCGCGCTGACCGACGCCTGCCTGCGCGAACTGCGCGGGTTTGGGGTGGATACCGGCTATGTCCAGCGCGCCCCGGGAAGGATGGGCATCTATTTCCTGGAAGGCGGCGCGGTGCAGCGCCCCAGCAAGGTGATCTATGACCGCGAGGGCAGTTCGATTGCCCTTGCCAAACCCGGCGCGATTGACTGGGCGAAGGTATTTGCGGATGCCGACTGGTTTCACATCACGGGCATCACGCCGGCCATCAGCCAGAGCGCGGCGGATCTGTCCATCGAGGCGGTGAAGGCCGCCAAGGCGCATGGCGTGACGGTGAGCTGCGACCTCAACTACCGCAAGAACCTGTGGAAATACGGCAAAACCGCGCAGGACGTGATGCCGGAGCTGGTGAGATACGCCGACGTGATCGTGGCCAACGAGGAGGACTGCCAGAAGTCCCTGGGGCTGCACGCGGACAGTGTGCACGCGGTGGAAACCGGCGAACTGGACGCGGCGCAGTACCAGCGCACGGCCCAACTGCTGATGGATACCTACCCCAATGTGTCCAAGGTGGCCATCACCATGCGCGAAAGCTATTCCGCCAACCACAACGGATGGAGCGCGTGCCTGACCACAAAGGAGGGCTTCTACGTCAGTCGCCGGTATGACATCACGGACATTGTCGACCGCGTGGGCGGGGGCGACAGCTTTGCAGGCGGGCTGATCTATGGCTTGAACAAGCTGGACGGCCCGCAGCAGGCGCTGGAGTTTGCCGTGGCCGCGTCGTGCCTGAAGCATACGATCTCCGGGGACTACAACCGCATGACGGTGGCCGAAGTGAAGTCCCTGATGGGCGGCGCAGGCTCCGGGCGCGTGGAGCGCTAAACATTCGATGACAATCGCATAGGAGGGCAAGCACATGAAGTTCCGTTCCGGGTTCTGGCTGTTGCGGCCGGAGTATGAGGCGACCTACGCCGTGGAGCTGTTTTCCGCCGAAACCGTGGGCAACGAAATCCATGCGCTGGCGGCCTCCCAGCACATCGCGGGGCGCGGCGCAACGCTAAGTCCCGCGCTGTTCGTGCGCCTGTTCAGCCCCATGGAAGGGGTGATCGGCGTTGAAATCACCCACTTTGCAGGCCAGGTGAAAAACGCGCCGCAGCTGCCGCTTGCGGATGAACCGCCAGCCGTGCGCATCCAGGAGGACGAGAGCGGAGTATCGCTCACCTCCGGCGCGCTGACGGCGCGAATCAACAAGGCCGCCAACGGCTGGGGCATCGACTTTGTGGAGGACGCCAACCTGTTGACCGCCACCGGCTACCGCGGCATGGCGCACATGCGCAACCGCAACACGAAGCAGGGGTTTGTGGTGGAGCAGCTCAAACTGTCCGTGGGCGAGCACATCTACGGCCTGGGCGAGCGGTTCACGCCGTTTGTCAAAAACGGCCAGGTGGTGGACATGTGGAACGCCGACGGCGGCACCTGCACCGAGCTGGCGTACAAGAACGTGCCGTTTTACTTGAGCAGCCGGGGCTACGGCGTGTATGTGGACAGCGCGTCGGACGTGTCCTACGAAGTGGGCAGCGAGCAGGTGGAGCGCGTGCAGTTCTCCATCGAGGACGAGCGCCTGCGGTATTTTGTGATCGCGGGGCCGACCCCGAAAGAAGCGCTGTCGCGGTACACGCGCCTGACCGGCCGCCCGGCGCTTCCGCCCCCCTGGTCGTTCGGGCTGTGGCTGTCCACGTCGTTCACCACGAACTATGACGAAGCCACGACCACGTCTTTCATCAATGGCATGCGGGAGCGGGACATCCCGCTGGACGTGTTCCACTTTGACTGTTTCTGGATGCGGCCGTACCGGTGGTGCGACTTCACCTGGGACGCCGCGGTGTTCCCGGACCCGGAGGGCATGCTGCGCCGGTACCACAAGATGGGCCTGAAGATCTGCGTGTGGATCAACCCCTACATCGGCCAGAAATCGGCGCTGTTCAAGGAAGCGATGGAAGCGGGCTATCTGATCAGACGGACGGACGGCAGCGTGTGGCAGACCGACCTGTGGCAGGCGGGCATGGGCGTGGTGGACTTCACCAACCCGGACGCCGCGCGCTGGTACCAGGACAAGCTGCGCCAGTTGGTGCACATGGGCGTGGACTGCTTCAAGACCGACTTTGGCGAGCGCATCCCGGTCAGGGACATCGTGTTCCACAACGGCCTGGACCCGGTGGCCATGCACAACTACTACACCCAGCTGTACAACGCCGCGGTGTTTGAGCTGCTGGAGCAGGAAAAGGGCAAGGGCAACGCGGTGCTGTTTGCGCGCAGCGCCACGGCAGGCGGCCAGCAATACCCAGCACATTGGGGCGGCGACAACGCCGGTACCTATGAATCCATGGCCGAGACGCTGCGCGGCGGGCTGTCGCTGGCGGCCAGCGGCTTTGCGTTCTGGAGCCATGACATCTCCGGCTTTGAGCAGACGGCGCCCGCGCATGTGTACAAGCGCTGGTGCGCGTTTGGGCTGCTGTCCTCGCACTCGCGGCTGCACGGCTCCCAGTCCTACCGGGTGCCCTGGCTGTTTGACGAGGAATCGGTCAGCGTACTGCGCTTCTTTGCCAAGCTCAAGTGCCGACTGATGCCCTATCTGTTCCGGATGGCGGTCATCGCGCATGAGGAAGGCATCCCCATCATGCGGCCGATGTTCCTGGCCTTCCCCGGCGACCCCGCGTGCGAAACGCTGGACCGGCAGTACATGCTGGGCGACAGTCTGCTGGTGGCGCCGGTGTTCTCAGAATCCGGCGAGGTCACGTACTACCTGCCCCACGGCACCTGGACGCATTTGCTGGACGGGCGCGTGCAGGAAGGCGGGCAATGGATGAAGGAAGTGTACGACTTCCACTCCCTGCCGCTGTGGGTGAAGGAAAACACCGTGCTGCCCTGGGGTGGCACTGACCACACCGCAGCGTACGACTATACAGCGGGCCTCACCCTGCGGGCGTACCAGGTGAGCAAGCCGGTGACGGTAAATATCCCCGCCCAGGATGGCACCACGGCGCTGTCGGTCACCGTAGGGTTAAAAGGCGGGGCGCTGACCTGCGACCCGCCGGGGGAGTATCTGTTGGTCAACATGGGTGGGGAGTAAGCCCTACTCCACCTGCACAAGCAGCCACGCCGCGATGTCATCAATCACCTCCGGGGACACGTTCCCGGGGGTGTTGTAATCCTCCAGCGTGCCGGTCAGGCTGTCCATGAACAGGTGGTTGAGGCCCGGATACAGCTTGAACCGCGCGTTTTCGCGGCCCTCCAGCAACGTCTGCCAGGCGGCATAGTCGATCTCGGCGGACACCTGCGCGTCCCTGTCCCCCTGCAAAATCAGCAGGGGTTTTTCAGTGTTCCGCGCGGTGTTTTCCAGATGCAGGTTGTTGAGGCTGGCGATGTAGGGAAGCGGCATGCCGAAAATCTGTCCCTCGCCGCCCGCTGTCACGGCGTTCGCCTGGTCGCGCATGTCCGCGCCTTCCTTGAGCAGCGCGTCCTTTTCTTTCTGGCTGTACTGGTCAAGCGTGGGGATCAGCGCGGCGCCCTCGTCATAGATGACGTCCCACAGCGTGCGGGGCGTGCCGGCCAGGATGACCGCACCGGAAAGCTGCGGGTTTTGCGCAAGGATCGCCGGAGTCAGCATGCCGCCCAGGCTGTGCCCGATCACAAACAGCCGGGCATCGCGGGTTTCGTCATGCGTGGCCAGCAGTTCGACCGCGGCGGCCACATCGTCCAGCACCTCGGCCTCAATGGTGGGTGTGTCGCCCAG
>JAGVSV010000317.1 GCA_019137115.1 Bacillota bacterium | reverse complement strand
CTACAAGGACGAGGCGCTACGCGTCACCTACCGGCACGCACGGGAAAAGGTCAAGGAAGCGCAGGAGGCGTTCCGCAGGGAGCAAGCGCACTGGCTGGACGATTATGCGCTGTTCCGCGCGATCAAAAAGCACTACAACAACATTTCGTGGATGGACTGGCCGGATGAGAGCCTGAGGAAGCGCCATCCGGACGCCATGGCGTTTTATACGGCGCAGTTCGCGGACGAGATCGATTTCCACGTGTTCACCCAGTACCTGTTCTTCAAACAGTGGGCGGCGCTGAAAGCCTATGCCAACGGCAAGGGCATCCAGCTGTTTGGCGATATGCCCATCTATGTCGCGATGGACTCGGCGGATACCTGGGCCAACCCCGAATGCTTTGAGCTGGACGTGAACCGACGGCCCACGCGTGTGGCGGGCGTGCCGCCGGACTATTTCTCGGCTGATGGCCAGCTGTGGGGAAACCCGCTGTACAAATGGAAGGCGCACCGGGCCACCGGCTATGCCTGGTGGCTGCGGCGGCTGCGCGCGATGGGCGACTACTTTGATTTGATCCGGGTGGGGGAAACCCGCTGTACAAATGGAAGGCGCACCGGGCCACCGGCTATGCCTGGTGGCTGCGGCGGCTGCGCGCGATGGGCGACTACTTTGATTTGATCCGGGTGGACCATTTCATCGGCTTTGCCAACTTCTACGCGGTGCGCAGCGGCGCGGCCACCGCGCGGTGGGGCGCGTGGCGCATCGGCCCCGCCCGCCATTTCTTTGAGCGAGTCAAAAAAACGCTGCCTGACCTGGGCATCATTGCCGAGGACCTGGGCGCGGTCAACGACCGGGTGCGCAAGCTGCTCAAGTTCGTGGGCTATCCCGGCATGAAGGTGCTGGGCTTTGCGTTTTCCGGTGGGGATGACAATGTGCACCTGCCCTGGCACGTAAGCGGCAACAGCGTGTACTACACCGGCACGCATGACAACAACACCGCCCTGGGCTGGTGGGAGGCGGCGCCCGGCCACGAACATGGCCGTGCCTGGCACGTGCTGGGCATGCGCGATGGCGACCACATCAGTGACAAGATGACGGAGGCGGTGTTCCTAAGCCGCGCGCGGCGCGCCATCGTGCCCATGCAGGACGTGCTGCGTCTGCCGGCCAGCGCCCGCATGAACACGCCTGGCACGCTGGGCGGCAACTGGCTGTGGCGCATGCAGGACGGCGCGCTCAATCAGGAGGTTGCCGACCGCCTACTGGCACTGAACCGCAAAGCCAGTCGTACGGCAAGATAATCCAACATCATCCCAAAAAGCGGCATCCCCCGGAAAACGTTTCCGGGGGATGCTTTTGTCTACTTATGGTTTCCGGGGGATGCTTTTGTCTACTTATGCTTACTTCGCCTGGGCGTTGATGGCTGCGTGGGCGGCCGCCAGGCGCGCGATCGGCACGCGGAAGGGCGAGCAGCTGACATAGTCCAGTCCCACATTGTGGCAGAACTCGATCGTGCTCGGGTCGCCGCCATGCTCACCGCAGATACCCAGCTTCAGGTGGGGCTTGGCAGAGCGGCCCAGTTTGACGGACATTTCCATCAGCTTGCCCACGCCGTCCACGTCCAGCCGGGCGAACGGGTCGTTCTCCAGAATCTTGTTGGAATAGTACGCATCCAGGAACTTGCCCGCGTCATCGCGGCTGAAGCCGAACGCCATCTGGGTCAGGTCGTTGGTGCCAAAGGAGAAGAAGTCCGCCTCCTGCGCGATTTCGTCCGCGGTGACCGCGGCGCGCGGGATCTCGATCATCGTGCCGACCAGGAAATCGATTGTCTCGCCCATTTCGGCGAAGATGGTTTCCGAGGTCTTCATCACGATGTCTTTGACGAACTTGAGCTCCTTGCGGGTGCCCACCAGCGGGATCATGATCTCCGGGATCACCGCAAGCCCGGTGTCGCGGCGCACCTGGATGGCGGCCTGCAGCACCGCGCGGGTCTGCATCTCTGCGATTTCGGGGAACGTCACCGCCAGGCGGCAGCCCCGGTGGCCCATCATGGGGTTGAACTCATGCAGCGAACGGATCTTCTGCACGATGGTTTCGCTGGACACGCCCATCTCACGGGCGATGTCGTTGATCTCGTCAGTCATGCTCTCCTGCGGCAGGAACTCATGAAGCGGCGGGTCAAGGAACCGCACGGTCATCGGGCGGCCCTCCAGCGCCTTGTACATCTCCTCAAAGTCCTTCTGCTGGAAGGGCAGGATCTTGGCAAGTGCCAGGCGGCGCTGCTCCTGGGTATCCGACAGGATCATCTCGCGCATGGCCTTGACGCGGTCGGCCTCAAAGAACATGTGCTCGGTGCGGCACAGGCCGATGCCCTCGGCGCCAAACTCCACTGCCTGGCGGGTGTCGCGCGGGGTGTCGGCGTTGGTGCGCACCTTGAGCGTGCGGACGTCGTCCGCCCACTGCATCAGGCGGCCAAAGTCGCCGCTGACCTCGGCTTCCACCGTGGGGATCAGGCCGACGTACACGTTGCCCGTGGTGCCGTCCAGCGACACGTTGTCGCCCTCTTTGAATACCTTACCGTTAACCGTCAGGGTCTTGTTGTGCTCATTGATGTGTAGCGCGGTGCAGCCCACCACGGCCGGGCGGCCCATGCCGCGCGCCACAACGGCGGCGTGGGAGGTCATGCCGCCGCGCGCGGTCAGAATGCCGCGTGCCAGGTCCATGCCCTCGATGTCCTCCGGGGTGGTCTCATCCCGCACCAAAATGACGTCCTTGCCCGCTTTTCCGGCGGCGGCGGCGTCATCGGCGGTGAAGTACACTTCGCCTGCCGCGGCGCCGGGAGATGCCGGCAAGCCGGTGGCGACGGGCGTCGCGTTCTTTAACGCCTTGGCGTCAAAGTTGGGGTGCAGCAAGGTGTCCAGCTGGCGCGGATCGACTTTGAGCAGCGCGGCCTTGGTGTCCAGCATGCCCTCGTCTACCAGGTCGACGGCAATCTTGACAGCGGCCGCGGCGGTGCGCTTGCCGCTTCGCGTTTGCAGCATGTACAGTTTGCCGCGCTCGATGGTGAACTCCATGTCCTGCATGTCGCGGTAGTGGTTCTCCAGCGTCTGGGCGAAGTTGACAAACTCCTCATACACGTGCGGGAGCGAATCCTTCATCGTTTCAATCGGGTTGGGCGTGCGGATGCCCGCCACGACGTCCTCGCCCTGCGCATTCATCAGGTATTCGCCATACAGCTTCTTTTCGCCGGTGGACGGGTTGCGCGTGAACGCCACGCCGGTGCCGGAGTCATTGCCCATGTTGCCAAAGACCATCGCCTGCACGTTGACCGCGGTGCCCCAGTCGCCCGGGATGTCGTTCATGCGACGGTAATACACCGCGCGCGGGTTGTCCCAGGAACGGAACACCGCCTTGATGGCTTCCATCAGCTGTTCCTTGGGTTCCTGGGGGAAATCCGCATTCTTGGCGCTGCGATAGATTTCCTTGTAGCGGCGCACCACTTCCTTGAGGTTGTCGCTGGTCAGGTCGGTGTCCTGCCTGGCGCCGACTTCCTTCTTGACATCCTCCAGCGCCTGGTGGAACTTGTCCCTGCCCACTTCCATCACGACATCGGAGAACATCTGGATAAAGCGGCGGTAGCTGTCATAGGCAAAGCGCTCGTTGCCGGTGAGCTTGGCCAACCCCTGCACGGCCACGTCGTTCAAGCCCAGGTTGAGGATGGTGTCCATCATGCCGGGCATGGACGCGCGGGAGCCGGAGCGCACCGACACCAAAAACGGATCGTTCAGGTCGCCGAATTTCTTGCCGGCGATCTTCTCGGTCTCTGCCAGCGCCTGATATATCTGCTGCTCGACCTCTTTGGCGATGGTCTGGCCATCCTGGTAGTAGCGCGTGCACGCCTCAGTGGTCACGGTGAATCCCTGCGGGACAGGCAGCCCGATCTTGGTCATCTCCGCCAGGTTGGCGCCCTTGCCGCCCAGCAGGTTCCGCATCGAGGCATCGCCCTCCTTGAACAGGTACACATACTTTTGCATCGTGGGTATTCCTCCTTCACGTTTCGTGATTACAAACTCACACAAAGAACGCTTGAAAATCCGCAAGCGTTTTCATGACATTATACTATACCCATATTTGTCTGGCAATTGCCGGGAAAAGGGATTCGCCCCGTTTCAGGCTTGCTGTTCCTCCTGCCGCGACGCGGCGGCTTTGCGGGCCGCATAGGTGAGCGTATCAGCGAATTCCTCCAGGGAGATTATCGTTACGCTGCCGTAGGGAATGTCCAGCACCCGCTCCAACAGGAACCGCAGCGCGTTCAGGCGCGGCAACAGCTGGGCAGGCGTGGGCGGCGCATCCCGGGCGATGGACAGCAGCGTGTTGGCGACAAACGCCATGGCGGCATCCCACACCAGCTCCGGGACGGGCAGGCTGCCATAGGAAGCGGTGCCCTGCGCGCGCATTTCGGCGAGTATCTGCTCAAGCTCGGGCAGGAAGCGGAGCCTGAGGACGCCGATCAGCCGCCGCACGACCAGCGTGCCCTCCGGCGTGTCGCCCAGCGCGAGCAACACCGCCAGGAAATCCCGCTGTTCCCGTCCGAAGGGCAGCGCGTGGTACATCAGGCGGTTTAACTTGTGCAGGCCATCCCCCGCGCTGCCCTGCCGGTACGCGTCAAACGCGCGGTCAGCACGGCGGGCGGCGATGGCGTCCAGTACGGCATATTTGCTGTCAAAGTGATGATAATAACTGCCCTTGGTGCAGCCCACCTCGTCCAGAATATCCGCAAGCGTGGTGGCCAGATAGCCGCGCGACAAAAACAGCCGTTCGGCCACGGTCAGGATTTGTGCTTTCCTGATGTCGCCCTTGCGCATGCCCTGTTTTCTGTCAGTTGTATTCAAAGGTCTGCGGGATCATCTTGTAGTTGGAGGTGAAGAGCTTCTCGCGCCGGTATTCCTGCCCGTTGCGCAGGTACACGCGGAAGGTGTCCACCACATACCCGGTGCGCGCCTGCTTGAGCAGCCGCTGCGTGCCGGGCGGCAGCGATGTGTTCTGCTGTAAGGTGGGTTCGCCGGGCGGCTTGGTGGTGGAGATCAGCGTGGTGTCCAGCGCCACGGTTTCGCCGGGGCCGGAGATCATGCCGTAGATTTCCACGGTAACCTTCCGCTTGGCGTACCCGGCGATGATAAACACCGGGGTTTCGCGGTTGTTGCGGAACGAAAAATCCAGGTTAGGCCAGTTGACCGTGGCATCCAGCCCCTTGTCGATGTAGCTGCTGGGCCAGGCGTGCGGCGAGCGGTTGACGATGGTCATGTCGGACATCGCCGCCGCGTTGAACAGCGTGCTGGACACCTGGCACACGCCGCCGCCGATCTCATCAAACGTGGTGCCACCGGCGATGGCGGGCGCCATCTGATAGCCCTTCTGCGCGGTGCGCTCGCCCACGCGGTCGTTAAAGGAGAAGGTTTCCCCCGGCATGACGGTGGCGCCGCTGATGGCCTGCGCGGCCAGGCGGATGTTGGTGTTGCGCTTTTCATCCGAGGTGGTGCTGGTGGAAAACGCCGCCAGCCGCGCGAAGCCATTCTTGAGCTCCACGCTGGTTACGGTGGGCATCACGGGGGTGGTTTCCATCTGGATGGTGCTGCGGTATTCCCCCGTGTCCAGGGCGCCCTTCAACCGGGCATACAGGATGTCGGCGCTGAGCATGGCGCCCTGCACATCCTGAGTGACGGTGAAGTTGCGCGTGGCAAAGTCAAACGACGCGATGATGGCGTTGACCGGACTTTTGGTGCGCTCCGCCGCGATGGTGTCAGCCAGGGCGCGTACCTGTGCGGCATCGTAGGTGACCTCGGTGGTGAACTGCGCCTGCTGGCGCAATGTCTGCTGGGTGTGCTGAAAGCGGGTTTCAAACGGCGTGCGCCCGGAGGCGATCATCCAGGAAAAACCTTGGCGGCCGATGGCATAGGCGCGCTCCAGCACCGCCCTGGTGTTGCGTTCAAAGGGGATTTGTGCGTTGGTGATGCGCAGCTGCTCCCTGTCAATCTGCACGGTCAGGTCCAGCGCCTGGTCCGGATTTGCGCCGCCGGCGGCGACCGCCTGCTCGGCCTGGGCCATCGTCATGCCGCCCACGTGCACGCCGTCCACAAACGTGCCGTCATAGAAGGTGTCGCGGGCCATCCAGTCCAGCTTTAGCTCGAATGCCGCGTTGGGCTGGTAGGCGTCAAACACGACATAGGCCATCGCCCCCAGCAGCCCCAGGCAAACCAGAATGACGACGAACCACAGGCCGTTGCGCGTCCTGGGCACGGGCGCGGCTTCTTCCCATACTGCAGCAGGCGCGACCTGCCACTCCTGCCACGCGTCGGGCGCGGTGGTTGTCCACGGGTCGGCGAGCACAGGGTCCATGCAAGCCGCTTCATTGTCCTCGCGGAAACGCGCGCGGCGGGGCACAGCGGCTTGCCGCGCTTGCCTGCGTCTGGATCGTTTTCCGAACACGCTGCCCCACCCGCCTTTCGCTGGAATGTGCTTCGATTGTAGGGGCCGGTCTTGCGCTTTGTCAAGGCACGGCCGCGCTGATATACTGGACCGTGCCTGATTTTACATGTTGGGGAGGGCGCGATGGCGGATTATCTTTCCACGTTCGTGGTGGGCTTTGAGGAACAGGTGGCGGAGCTGCTGCCCCGCCGGCTGGCCGGCGCGCGCGCTTTGCGCATGCTCAACGGGATGGTGCAGTACCGGTATGACGGACCCGCGCGGCTGATCGATAAGCTGCCTTTCCTGCACAACACGTACTCAGTGCTGATCGCTTTCCCCAGGCAAGCGCAGGATTTTGAGGCGATGGTGGCAGCCGCGGGCAGCCAGCGGTGCCATTATCTGCCGGGGAAGGGAACTTTCCGCGTGCGCTTTGTCAGGGAGAACACGTTTTTGAGCGTGCCGCCGAAGGTGCTCCATGCCGCTGAGCGTCTGGTAACCAGGGCGACGGGCATGCGCCCCAGCCGCGGGCAGGCGGAAACCGAGCTGTGGTACATCATCCGCTCCGAAAGCATGGGCTATTACGCGCAGCTGCTGACTCGCAAGCCGGACAAGACCGCGCCCGGCGCACTGCGCGGCGACCTTGCCTATCTGATCGCCACGCTGGCCCAAACCGACAGGAACAGCGTGGTGCTGGACCCGTTCTGTGGGTCGGGCGCCTTGGTCCGCGCGTTGCGCGACCACCTGCCGTATGGCAGGCTGTACGCATCCGACAGCGATGCACAAGCGGTTGAACGCCTGAAGCGTGAGCCGCTGCTGACCGAATCGCAGGGCGAAGTGCGGGTCGCCGACGCGCTGACGCTTGCGCATCTGGCGGACGCCAGCGTGGACGCGGTGGTCACCGATCCCCCGTGGGGCGACTTCAAAGCGTTGCCGGACGCAGCGGCATTTTACCAGCGCGTGCTGATGTCGCTGCGCCGGGTGCTCAAGCCCGACGGTCGGGCAGTGCTGCTGACGGCGCGCAAGCGGGAACTTGCACAAGCCGCGGCGGGCGGTGGGTTCCTTGTGGCAGACACCGTTCATACGCTGGTCAACGGCAAAAAAGCCGCGGCGTTTGTGCTGTTGCCGCGGCAGGAAAACGAAACGGAATCCCGTTAAAACGGAAGATGGATGACCACCGCCCCATAGATCGCCAGGAAGAGCCCTGCGGTCAACAGCGGATACTCCGCCCACGGCAGCACCGGTACGTGGAGCTGCCTGTCCGGCTTGCGCCCCCAGAGACACATCAGCGCCCAGGGCATCGCGTCCACGGGGTACCTTGCCCCATACTGGTAGCCGCCCATGGTGCGGTGGGATAGCAGCAACAGGATATGCAGCGCAGCAAACGCAAGGCTGCCATACGAAAGTGACGTGCCGGTGCGGCGAACGGCGTCATACACAGCCCACAGCAGTATACAGATGAAGACCGGATTGGCCAGCAGCAGCGAGAACCCAAACTGACGCAGCTGTGCGCCCTGCGCGCTGGTCTCAAACGGCCAGCCGAACAGGAACGTTGCCGCGTTGCGGGCAATGTGATGCACGGAAAACTGGGTGCCGCCCTGGAAGGAAAATTCCGGCAAATAGCTGTGCCCAAACTCCAGCGGGTTGCCAAAGCGGAGGGCGTTGTACCAAGCGTATAGCCCTGCAACCATGAGCCCCAGCGCGATGCCCGGCAGCGCCAGGCGCACTTTGTCACGCGCGGGCTTGTGACTGTGGGGACCCACAAACCAGAACATCATGAGCAGCATCGGCCCGTACAGCACGTCAAACGGCCGGCACCCCACACTGAACGCGAAACTGACCAGCGACCAGGTGGTGTGGCCGGCGTGCATGCGGTCGACCGCGATCACAACCAACAGCAGCGCCAGCGCCTGCGCCTGGTACCACACCGCGCCGTTCTGCAGGAGCGGCAGGAAACTGGAGCCAAACAAGAACAGAAACGCCCAAACGGCGGACGATGCCCGCCGGCCGGACATGCGCAGCAAAAGAATATACACCACAAGGCACGCCAGCACCGCGTACAGCTGCACCAGCAGCGTGTCGGGCACGCGGTCGCCAAAGACAAACGTCAGCAAAAACACCGGCACCGTGGGCACCGGCGGGAAGCTCACCCAGTAGCGCCCGTTGTAGATGGCCAGCTCCAGATGCGGCACGTCCTCATCCAGCGCGATGGCGCCCTTGCGCCACTGCATGGCTTGCCGCGTATAGGAATTGTACGCCGACGGCGTCAGCGGACTGCTGCCCTGCAGCGCATGAATCACCGCAAACAGCAGCAGGCAGGCGACCACCAGACAAACGGGCGCCAACCATTTTGAGACGTGTTTAAGGGGCATTCTTCCTCCAGAAAAAGGAAAAGCCGCACAGCAGGGCCAGGCCCTTCCATGCGGCGCTTTGGTACCGCGGTTACTTTTTCACCTTGCGCAAGCCCCAGATAAGCAGGCACGCGCCGCCAATGGCAATCAGAAGCGCGCCGATGCTGAACCCATCGGTCTTGATGCCGATGATCCGGGCCAGCAGGCCGCCCACCAGACTGCCCACGATGCCCAGGACGATGTTGGTCACCAGGCCTTGCTCGGATTTCATCAGCTTAGAGGCTGCCCAGCCCGCCAGTGCACCGAATATGAGCCAAACAATGATATTCCAGATCATGGTCGGTCCCTCCCCTCCCCAAATGGTGTGCCGTGCAGCACGAAACGATTATCGCACCCTGTCTGAGATTCTGTCAAGATTGCTTTGATGAAACCTGCGTGAGAACGTGCCGGCCTTTCGTCCGCCCGTTGCCGCTGGTATAATGGGGTAAACAAACAGAAAGCAGGAGGTACCCATGAAACCATTGCAATGGATCAACCCGTCCACGTGGCGCGAGGAAAACGGCAAGCTGATCATCACCGCCCCCGCGGACACCGACTATTTCCGCAACCCCGGACAGCGCGCCCAGGAGGGCATCACGCCGGAATCCTACGCCAACGCGCCGTTTTGCTACAACGAGGTGACCGGGGATTTTGTGCTGCGCGCCAAGGTCAGCCACGGCTTTAAGGATGTATACGACGCCTGCGTGCTGATGATCATGCAGGACGAGCAGGTGTGGGCCAAGGCGTGCTTTGAGCTGACGGACTTTGGCACTCACGCCGTGGTCAGCGTGGTCACCAACCAGCTGTCCGACGATGCCAACGGCTGCAACATTGAGGGCAATTCCGTCTGGCTGCAAGCCTGCCGGGTGGGAGACGCGTTCGCATTCCACTATTCGCTGGATGGGAAAACGTTCTACATGATGCGCTATTTTACGATCCCCGTGGGCAAAACCGTAAAGGTCGGGCTGCTGGCACAGGCCCCGCAGGGCAAGGGCGGCGAGCGCGTGTTTGAGCACGTAACCCTGGAGCAGAGAACCGTGGGGAATATCCGCGTAGGGGCATAGAAGGTTCGGATCAACCAAACGCAGGGCGCCCCGCGATGTGCGGAGCGCCCTGTCTGTATGCTTTTGATGCGTTACGCCTTCACGCTGCCCATCAGCAGCCCCTGAACAAAGTGCTTCTGCGCGAACAGGAACACCAGATAGATGGGGATTTCGACAACCAGGGTGGCCGCCATCAACTGGTTCCAGAAAATTTCGCCCTCGTTGCGGAACGCGGTCAGCGCCAGCTGCACGGTCTTGAGCCGTTCGCCGCTGGTGACCACCAGCGGCCAGGTGTACTCATTCCAGGTGCCGGCGAACTTGAGCACCGCCAGCGACGCGAACACCGGGCCGGACAGGGGCAGGTAGATGTGCAGAAACGCCTGAAACCGCGTGCTGCCGTCCATGTGCGCGGCGTCATCGATTTCCATCGGGAAGGTCTGGTAGTACTGCCGGCACAGGAACACCCCGAAGGACCCGGCGATGTAAGGCAGCACCAAGCCCCAGTAGGTGTTGACCAGCCCCGAGCGCCCGCCAAAAAGGGTAAAGGAGCGCAGCATCGTGAACACCGGGATCAGCGTCACCTGCGGCGGGATCATCATGCCGATCAGCACGATCAAAAACACCGCCTGGCGGAAGCGGAACGGGATGCGCGCGAACACGTACCCCGCCATCGCGTTGATGAACAGGCTGGCCACCAGCGTAATCGCGCTGACGATGGCGCTGTTCTTAAAGTACAGCGGCCAGTCCCCGTTGCGCATGGCGTCGGCGTAGTTGTGCCACTGCGGCGCCGCGGGCAACAGTTTAAACTCCGAGGCGTAGATTTCCGGCATGGTCTGCAGGGACACGGTGATCATCATAACCAGCGGGATCGCCATCACCAGCACGGTCACCATCAAAAACATGCCCTGCGCGATGCGGAACGCGCGGTCGCCGCGCGGGACAGCCTGTACCGAGCGGCTATGCATAGGTCTTGTTGAAGCGCAGGCCGATGCCGGAGAAGGCCAGCACCACCACCAGCAGCACCACCGCCATGGCGGAGGCATATCCCATGCGGAAATCGCTGAAGCCCTGCTGATAGATCTGGTGGACGATGGTGGTGGTGGTGTACATCGGGTCGCCGCGCGTCATGATCTGCACCTGTTCAAAGGTTTTAAATGCGTCCACCATCGTCGTGATCAGCACAAACAGCGCCACGGGCCGGATCATGGGCAGCGTGATGTGTACCAGGCGCGACCATTCCCCCGCGCCGTCCACGGTAGCCGCTTCATACAGCGCGGGCTCGATGGTTTGCATGCCGGACAGGTAGATCAGCATGCAGTAGCCGATGTTTTTCCAGACGTTGACAAAGATCAGGCAGTACAGCGCGATGGCCGGGTCAAACAGCCAGTTGGACGGCTGTGCCCCCATCATGCGCAGGATTTTGTTGAACACCCCGTTGTTGACATCAAAGAGCATCAGGAAGATCATACTGACCGCCGTCATGCTGGTGGCGTAGGGGTACAGCATCAGCATGCGCAGCCCGGCCACGCCCCGCAAGCCGCGGTTGAGGATGGCGGCGGTGATGAACCCCAGGAAAAACAGCAGCGTCACGCTGATGAGCGCGTACACGCAGGTGTTGACAAACGCCATCCCGAACACCGGATCGCGGGTCAGGCGCTCATAGTTGCGCAGGCCAATGAAGTTGGCAGTATTCAGGTTATAGTCGGTAAAGGAATAGTAGATGCTCATCACCATCGGGTAGGCAATGAACAGTGCAAAGAACACAAGGAACGGCGCGAGCATCCCCCAAGCCGCCCTTGTGTCCCGGGCCCTGAAACGCGCCCGCTGCATCAAATTATTGCTCCATGCGGAACGCGATATCCTTCTGCGCCTGGCTGAGCGCCTCGTCAATGGCGACATCGCCGAACAGCACGCTCTGGCTCAACGCGTTGCGCACCTGCTGAAAGCCGGTGGACCAGGTTACCCGTGGCATGCCGGTGCCGTATTCCACACAGGCAACGCGCGCGGCGTTCCACTGGTCCATCGTGGCGTACTGTTCCGCCAGCGACTTGCGGGTGACCGGGATGCGCACCATTTCCGCGCGCTTCAATGCGGATTCCTGCCCCAGCGCGAAGGAAATGAACTTGAACGCGGCTTCCGGGTTCTGGCAGTCGCGGCCGATGAACAGCATGTTGCACCCGCAGAAGGAGGCCATCGTACCGTTGTTGGGGGGCAGCGCCAGGCCCACCTTGCCCTCGTATTCGGGGTTGGTGATCATGGTGGTCAGCGCAGCGTTGTTGATCAGCGTCATGGCGGCCTTGCCCGCCACAAAGGGGTTGACCTCGTTGTTGGAGTAGATCATGTTGACGTCCGGCAGCAGGCCTTGCAGGAACGCCAGAGCGCCGGCGATCTGCTCGTTGCCCTCAAAGGTGGGCTCGCTGTCCGCGCTCAGGTAGGAGCCGCCGTTGCCGTATACGAACACGTCCAGCTCCACCAGGTTGCCGCCGGTCTGCGGGAAGCAGAAGCCGCTGAAGGTCACCGCACCCGCGTCATCCTTTTCGGTCAGCGCGCGGGCGGCCATTGCCAGCTCGTCCCATGTGGTGGGCACCGCGATGCCCGCTTCCTCCAGTAGGTCGATGCGGTAGGCAAACACATACGGCGTCACGCTGTACGCCAGGCCATACACCTTGCCCTCATAGGTGCCGTTGGCCAGCACCGCGGGCATGATGTCGTCCTTGCCTTCCCAGGTGTCAAAGTAGGCGTCCACCGGCTGGTAGTGGCCCAGCGAGACGCGCTGCGCCACCGACAGGATGCCGTGACCGATTAGGTCAGGGCCGGTCCCCGATGCAAACAGCGTGTTCAATTTGGTTTCCATCGGTTCCCCGATGGCAGCCTCATCATACTGGATCACGATACCAGGGTTTTCCTTCTGAAACGCCTCGATCGTCCATTGCCAGTAGGCGCGTTCGGCTTCGTCATTGCCGATGCGCAGGAAGGTCAACTCGGTGGTCTGCTCGGCCAGCGCCGGTACCAGCAGCGTCAGCCCAAGCGTCAGGGCGATCAGGATCGTCAGGAACTTCTTCATCGTTTCCATCCTTTCGGTGTGCTCATTGCCAGGGTACATGCTTGTGCCCGGAAATCAACTGTCTTTTGGTCCATTCGTTTTTGACAAACGGGTCGTTGTGTTGCGCAAGCCGCGTCAGCAGCGTCCGGCGCATGGTGGCGACGCGCCCGGCTTCATCTGGATCGTCAATGCGGTTGACCAGCTCGCCGGGGTCGTGCTCCAGGTCGTACAGTTCGTCCACATCGGTCAGGTTCCATACATATTTGTGCGTCCGGTCGCGCAGGCAGCGGGTGGTGTACAGACCGAACTGCTGCCCGTTGGAGGAACAGACAATGTCGTTTCGGCCGTTGCCCTCCATCGCAAGCGGCAGGGGCAGCCCATGCCCTTCAGGGTCCCTTTCCTGGCCGGAATCCGCGCGGAAGGTGGCGGCGACATCCAGCACATTGGACACAAATGCGTCCGAGAGATGCGGCTGAGTACCGGGTTTGCGTACCAGCAGCGGCACGCGGATGATGTCGTCATACATCACATAGTGCTTGTCCAGCATCCGGTGGCTGCCGCACATGTCGCCATGGTCGGCGGTGAACACCACCATGGTATCATCCCGCTGCCCCAGCTGATCCAGCGCGTAAAGGATGTTGCCGATTGCGTCATCCAGCTGTGCGATCAACCCCAGATAGCGCGCCACCATGGGCGCGAAATCCTTCCAGGCAAAGCCCTCCGTCTGCCAGGAGACCGTCTGCTGCCGGTGGGCGTACGGCTTGTGATAAAAGTCATCGTCAGAACCGGCCCAGGGCATGAGTTTCTCCGGATCAAACATCGAGGCAAACGGCTCGCTGGGGCGCACGGGCAGATGCGGCTCCTTGAAGTCCACCCACAGGTGCCAGGGCTTGCCCTCGCGCGCATAGCGATGAATCAGGCTCTTCGCCTGCGCCGCCTGCCAATGGGGCGCGGCCTCCTGATACGGAATGGGGCTGGTACACCCCAGCCAGCCGCCGGTCCATTGTACATTCGGATACTGCTGTTGGAGCTCGCGTTCCCGCTGGGCGATCGGGACGAAATCCTGGTACCCGAAATCCCGGGGCGTCTGTTGCTCCGAGATGTGGAAACGGCCGATATAGCCGGTGTTCCAGCCCAGATCGGGCAGCGGCGTCGTCCAGCAGATATCAGGATCAGGCGGCGGGGTTTTGATAAAATCGTAGTTCCATTGGGCGCCGAAGGAATCCGGGTGGCGCCCGGTAAGCAACGCCTGGCGCGCGGGCGAACACACCGGCAGCGGCGCGAAGGCGTGCGTAAAGCGCACGCCCTGCCGCGCCAGGCTGTCCAGATGCGGGGTTTGGGCGGGCGTTGCGCCCGTCCACCCCATGCAGTCGTGCCGAAACTGGTCGGCGGTGATCAGCAGCAGGTTCAAGCGTCAGATGCGGCTGATGTCCCCGTGGAAGGCCGGCAGCATCTCCGGCACCACCAGCGCGCCGCCGTGCTCGTAGCTCTTGATGGCGGCGAAGGTATACTCCAGCGTGGCCAGCGCGTCGCGTCCGGACGCGCGAAGGTATTCACGCGGCACTTTGTTGGTGATGTCCTCCAGGAACGCGTTGATGCGCTCGGGGAAGGTGGCCCCAAAGTCCTTGACGCCAAAGTCGGTGGTTTCGGGCTTTGGTGACGCCATGCCGGGGTTCTCCACCTTGTTAATGTCCCAGTAGTGCAGCTTCTCCACGCAGTTCTCAATGCAGAAGGTGCCCTTGGTGCCCGCGTGTTCGTAGCTCCACCATCCGCCCAGGCCAAACATCGCGTCGCCGCGCTGCGAGATCAGATAGCCGACGCCGCCGTTGGCAAAGCGCACATGGATGGAGTTGATCGACAGCATGGGATCCACCGCCGTGGCGCGCACGCCGGGCTTGGACAGGAAGGCCTGCACCGCGGTGATGTCGCCGCAGAAGTGGCGCATCACGCTGAACGGATGGGCGCAGAAGGCTTTCAGGTGCGAATACGGGGTCTGCCAGCGCGGGGCGCCCGGGCCGCCGTATTGCTTCTCACTGCCGTTGAAGCCCACCTTGTGCAGGCAGTACACCAGCTCGCCAATGGCCCCCTGCTGGATCAGGTCGTCGGCCGCATAGGACGGGCCGGCAAAGTAGTGGTTCAGGTCACAGCCCAGATAAACCTTCTGTCGGCTGGCATAGTCCACCATGTCGCGCGCGTCCCGGATGTCCGCGCAGATTGGCTTTTCCACCAGCACGTTCTTCTTGTGGGACAGGGCGACCATCGCGGGCTCATAGTGCATGGAGCCGTTGTCATAGCCCGAGGTGGTGATCGACACGATGTCGATCTCCGGCATGGCTTTGAGCATTTCCTCCTGGTCGTAGAACGCCTTGACGCCATAGGCCGCCGCGGCCTTATCCGCCTTTTCCTTGACGATGTCGCACACGGCAACCAGCTCGCTCAGCGGGTTTTCCTTGTAGCAACGCGCGTGGGTGTTGCCGATGCCGCCCATACCGACGACTGCGCATTTGAGTGCCATAGTTCCTCCTTTTTGTCGTTCAGATGAAATCCTTGTAGAACTCTTTCAGGTAGACGACCTGGCCGGTCTTTAGCGATTCGATGGCCGCCTCGATCACCATCTGCGCCTGCAAGCCCTGCCAGCCGCTGCCATCAATGTCCTCGGGCCGGACGCCGTCGTGCACCGCGCCGATGAAGGCGTGGATGCGGTCAAAGAATGTGTCGTCAAAGCCCTCGTACCCGCCAAAGACAGGGTTGGTGAACACCCGCTTTTCCTGGCTGCCGGCCGGATACAGCGTGGCCTCGCGCCACATGTCCTCAAACACCAGGCGGCCTTTGACGCCGGCGACCTCGCAGCGCTCCATCGGGTGGCCGCGCGCGATGTCATAGCTGCTGGTCAGGTGCCCCACCGCGCCGTTTTCAAACTTCATGTTAATGCTGGCGGTCGACCAGTTGGTGGTGATGCCCGGCGCGCGCATGGCAAAGGTATGCACGGCTTCCACATCGCCCATGAAGTAGCGCATGATCTCACAGCTGTGGGGGTTGAGTGCCTTCAGATGGTAGTAGGGAGACGGAAAATCCTGGTTTTTGCCGATCCACAGCGCCATGTTGCAGAAAAGCAGCGACCCGATCAGCCCTTCGTCCTGCCAGCGCTTGGCCGCGCGCGCGGCGTCGGTGAAGCGGTGGTTGAAGTCCAGGCCGAAGCAGCGGTTGAGCTTGCGCGCGGTGAGCACCATGTCCTTGGCCTTGTTCAGGTCATCGGAGATGGGCTTTTCGCACAGCACGTGGCAGCCGGCGTTAAATGCCTGCATCGTGGGCACGTAGTGGTCGCCCCCGCGCTCCCAGCCGTCGGTGGCCACCGAGACGATGTCGGGCTTGAGCTCTTTGAGCATCGTCTCGGCGTCGTAGTAGGCGCGCGCCCCGTGGCGCTTGGCGCCCAGGTCGGCGCGTTCAGGAATGATGTCGCACACGCCCAGCAGTTCCGTCCGCTTATCGCTTGCGTAGGTGGCCGCGTGCAGGTTACCGATCGGCCCCATGCCGATCACACAGGCTTTGAGCATGGCGTCAGCCTTTCTTCTGCAGGGCAACGGCGTCGGCGATGCCGCCGATGTACTTGCCGGCATACGCTTCGTCCGATGTCTTGAATGGGCCTTCGGGCCTTAGGAAGTTGACCTCGATGGGCGACGGCCGGCCGGTCTCCCTGACGCGCTTTTCAATGAACGCGTTCATTTTTTCGGTCAGCAGCTTGACCATCTCGGGCCGCGATTCGGCCAGGTTGTCGTACTCCTCCGGGTCGTTGACCAGGTTGTACAGCTCCACCGGGGGTTTGTAGTGGAAATCCGGCTCCAGCGAGATCATCAGCTTCCACTCCGGCGTGCGCCAGCCGTGCTTGCGCATCCAGGTGCACTCGGTGATGTAGAACTCGTCCTCTTTCTCGCGGTGGCCGCCGGTGATCAGCGGCATCAGGCTGCGTCCCTCAAACGGCAAGCCGGTGTCCACCCCCATCATGTCCAGCAGCGTGGGCGTGATGTCCTTGAGCTGCATCGTGTCGCCGATGCGCACGCCACCGGGCAGATGGTTTTTCCACACCACGATGAAGGGCACCACCAGGGTCGGGTCATACAGGCCGTGGTGGTCAAAGTAGCAGTCATGGTCATACAGGGTTTCGCCGTGGTCGGACGTGAACACCACGATGGTGTCCTCCTCCAGCCCCAGGTGCCTGAGCTTGACCAGAATCTGCTGGATGGCGGCGTCCATATACGCCACCGCGGCGTCATACTGCGCGATGACATAATCCGGGTTGGTCAGCCCCTTGGGCACCCAGCTGCCGATGTAGTCGCCGAACGGCTTGAAGTCATACACCTTCTGCATGCGCTTGTCGTTGGGGTCAAACCCGTCGCCTTGCCAGAACATGTCCTGGAACGGCTGGGGCGCCAAATACGGGCTGTGCGGGTCCATGTGGCGCAGGAACAGCAGCCAGGGCTTGTCGCCTTTCGCCAGGCGCTCCATCTCGGGGATGGCCACCTCGTTCAGGTTCTGCGCCTTGTGGGCGCGCCCGTCGTCATGGTCGGGCCCCCAGCCGGGGAAGCTGATGTACTTGTCATACCCGCGCCCGGCGGCGTTGCCTTCAAAGCCGATGCAGGTGGTGTCATAGCCGCGCTCGCGCAGCATCTCGGCCAGCACGGGCACGCCTTCCACGATCTTCTTTTGCGTCAGGCCCACCACGCCGGTGCCAAAGCAGTCGCGCCCGGTCACCATGTTGGCGTAGCCGGGGGTGGTCGGGATGTGCGGCGAGAAGCAGTTTTCAAACGTGACGCCGCCCTTGGCATACGCGCTGATGTGCGGCGTGGTCAGCCGGTGGTAGCCGTAATGGCTCATGTGATCCCGGCGCAACGAATCCATCCCGAAGAACAGGATATTGGGCAGTTTCTTGGCCATGTAATGTAGTCCTCCGTTTGTCTTTATCGGGCGCCCAGGGATTTGAGCACCGCGTTCATGTAGCCATAGCTTTCCGAGGCGATGGCCTGGGCGTGCTGCATGTCCAGCTCCGGCCCGATCACTTCCAGGCAGACGGGGCCCTCATAGCCCGCGTTGACCAGCGCTTCAAAGTAGCCGCGCAGGTTGATGTCGCCACGGCCGCATGCCTGCATATCCGGCGCGCCCGGCGAGGGGCCGGGGCCCTTGCAGTCCCGGATGTGCACGTGCCCCATCCGCGACACGACCGCCGCCAGCGCTTCCTCGGGCTTTTCGCCGGCGCGGTGGATGTGGCTGGGGTCCATGTCGATGGCAAACGAGGGCATGTCAATGGCTGCCATCGCTTTTTTGGTGGTTTCGGTGGAGTAGATCGACGCGCCCACATGCGCTTTGACGCACAGGGTGACGCCGTGTTTGGCCGCCACCTCGGCGCGCTTGCGCAGCGTGTCAATGCAGGCGTTCAAATCCTCTTCCACGTTGGATTTGCCGCTGGGCCCCACGTTGACCACGGGGATGCCCAACCACGCGGCCGCCTCAAAGGCTTTGGCCAGGCGCTCCTCGTCCAGCGATGCCACCTCCATGCTCAGCAGCTGCACGCCGGCTTCCCTTGCGGCCGCGCGCACCAGCGGCGCCTGGCTCTGCCATGCGTCCAGCACCAGGTGCTCACACATGCCCTGGATACAGGACAGTTCGGCGCCGTCGTACCCGGCCAGCTTAATGGCCTTGAGCGCGGTCGCCACGTCGTACTTTTTAAACAGTACCGTGTTTACGCCAAGTTTCAACAAACCATATGCCCCCTCTCGGTTCATTTTTCTCCAGTCTACATGATTGCGCCAGCGGTTGCAAGATAATTGCGGCGTTTTTTAACACAAAACAAGCCATTGGGCGGTTTTACAAAGCCTCGCGGAATGCTATGATAAAATCCGCGGCGGGAACCTGCCGCGGTCAGGAGGATTTCCATGCGCTTTCATCTATTGCACCCTGCCGATCAACTGGTGATGATCATGCAGCGCATTTACCAGTACGGCATGACCACCACATCCGGCGGCAACCTGTCCATCCGCGACCAGAACGGCGATGTGTGGATCACGCCGTCGGGCATCGACAAGGGCAGCCTGAGCCGGGATGACATGATCCGTGTAACCTCGGCCGGGGAGATCATCGGCCCGCACCGCCCCTCGGTGGAGCTGCCGTTTCATCTGGACATCTACCGGCGCAGGAGCGACCTGTCGGCGATTTTGCACGCGCATCCGCCCACGATGGTGGCTTTCAGCCTGGCGCGGCGCATCCCCAACATTCGGCTGATCCCGGACGTGCTGCAGGTGTGCGGCGAGGTGGCGATGGCGGCCTACGCGGTGCCGGGTAGCGACGCGCTGGGGCACAACATCGCCGAGCAGTTTGCCTTGGGGTACAACACGGTGATGCTGGAAAACCATGGCTGTGTGATCGGTGCTTCCGATCTGTTCAGCGCGTTCATGTCCTTTGAAACGCTGGATTTCTGCGGCCGGCTGGAGATTGATGCAAAGAAGCTGGGCACGCCGCAGTCGCTCACCCAGGAGCAAATCGACATGCGCAAGCACAAGCGGCATCCCCAGTTTGACGAGTTCATCCCCAAGGCGTACTCCAGCCGCGAGCGCGCGGTGCGGCGCGACATGTGCAAGTTCATCCAGCGCGCGTATGACCAGCGGCTGTTCACGTCCACGCAGGGCACGTTCTCCCACCGGCTGGGCGGCGACAGCCTGGTGATCACCCCCTACAACAAGGACCGCAAATACCTGGAGCCCGAGGACCTGGTGCTGATCCGGGGGGATTTCTGCGAAGCCGGCAAACAGCCCAGCCGTTCGGCACGGCTGCACAGCGCGATCTATCAGGCGCACCCGGATGTGGGCTGCGTGATCATCGCGCATGCCCCGGCGATCATGGCGTTTGCGGTGACCGACGCGGTGTTTGACAGCCGCATCATCCCGGAAAGCTACATCAACCTGCGCACAGTCAACGAGCTGCCGTACTTCTCCTCGACCAATGACATCGAGGGCACCGTGCGGGCGATCTCGCCGCGCACGCCGGTGGTGGTCATCCAGAATGAATGCGTGCTGGTGACGGGTGCCGACCTGCTCAACGCCTTTGACCGGCTGGAAGTGCTGGAGTACAGCGCCCGCGCGCTGATTGACGCGCAGGACATCGGCCCGATGGTGATGATTTCCGACGAGCAGGTGCGGGAGATTGACCAGGCGTTCAACCTGAAATAGGCGCCGCGCATTATAAAAACGGGGCTGCCGCGTTCGCGCGGCAGCCCCGTGGATTGTTTTGGTTCTTCAGGCAGCCTTGGGGGTAGGGATCAGGAACACCATGTCATTGAGCTCCTCATCCTCGAAGAAATCATAGAACGTAAAGTTGTAGTAGAAGCGCTCAGCCGGATAGACGCCATAGCCGTCCTGGTTGTGGTCGGTGGTGTCATACGGGTCGGCCACGATCAGCACGTCGTCCTGTTCGGTTTCCGTGCCCATCGTGTCATAGCCGATGATGACCTGCCAGTGGCCGCCCCAGTCGTTCCAGCCGATCATGATGGGCTTGCCTTCCTTGAGAGTCTCCTGCACGAATCCCAGGGTAAAGGTCTCCCAGGGCTCGCCTTCCAGGTCAAACGTGGAATAGGTGTCAAAGCCGCCCACGCCGTCAAAAATTTGGATGGCCTGCCGCAGGGAGGTGGCGCCGGGCTCATTGCCTACATCGCGCAGAGCGCCCAGGGTTTCCTCGTTGTGGTCGCCCAGTTTGCCGTACCAGTTCATCACCATCAGGGAGGCGGACACGCCGCAGCTCCACTCGCTGGTCTGCTGCTGGGTTTTAAAATGGGTCAAAATCGTCAGCGTGTCGGTGTCTTCCATGTTGTAGAAGTCCAAATTGCTGAAGTAGGGACTGTCTTTATGGTCACCCATCCGCTCCACGCTGTCCGCCCCGTCCTCCGGGCTCAGATCGGCGGTGTATGGGATCTTCATCTCGTCGCTGGGTACATCACCCGTGGGTACGGGCTCCGCCTGTCCCAAGGCGGCAAGGGGCAGAAGCAGCGCCAATACCATGGCCATCACCAGGAGCTTCTTCATGTCTCTCTCCTTCCTCAAGAAGCAGATCAGAACTCCGCGTATCCGGTAGTTCTGGGGAACGGTGTTACGTCCCTAATGTTTGATATACCCGTTACGTACATAATTAAACGCTCAAACCCAATGCCAAATCCGCCATGCTTGACGGTGCCAAAGCGCCGCAGATCGAGATACCAGCGGTACTCCTCCTCGGGAAGGCCCAGCTCCTGAATGCGCGCGATCAACTGTTCATACCGTTCCTCGCGCTGGCTGCCGCCGATCAGTTCGCCCACACCGGGCACCAGCAGGTCGACTGCGGCCACCGTGCGGCCGTCTTCGTTCATCCGCATGTAAAACGATTTGATTTCCTTTGGATAGTTATACACAAAAACCGGGCGGCCGAAGTGCGTTTCGGACAGGTAGCGCTCATGCTCGGTCTGCAAATCGACGCCCCAGGACACCGGATACTCGAATTTGACGCCGGAGCTGAGCAGAATATCGATGGCCTCAGTGTAGGTACAGCGGGCAAACCCGGTGTCACGCACCAGCGTCAGGCGCTCGATCAGACCCTTGTCCACAAACTGGTTTAAAAACGCCATCTCGTCCGGCGCTTCGCGCAGCACATCGGCGATCAGCGCGCGCACCATGTCCTCCTCCAGCGCCATCACATCTTCCAGGTCGGCAAAGGCGATCTCCGGCTCCATCATCCAGAACTCCGCCGCGTGGCGGGGGGTGTTGCTCTTTTCCGCCCGGAAGGTGGGGCCAAAGGTATACGTGTTGCGGAACGCCATGCAGAAAGCTTCCACGTTGAGCTGACCGGACACCGTCAGCGCGACATGCTTGCCGAAAAAGTCCCGGCTGTAGTCGACGTTGCCCTGCGCATCCCTGGGCACATTGTCAAGCGGCAGCGTGGTCACCTGGAACATTTCGCCCGCGCCTTCAGCGTCGCTGGTGGTGATCAGCGGCGTGTGCACGTAGACAAAGCCGCGCTCGTGGAAGTAGCGGTGGATGGCCTGCGCCAGCAGCGAGCGGATGCGGAACACGGCAAAAAACGTGTTGGTGCGGGGCCGCAGGTGTGCGATGGTGCGCAGGTACTCAAACGAGTGCCGCTTCTTCTGCAAAGGATAGTCCGCCTGCGACAGGCCGTTGACCTCAACGGATTCCGCCTGCACCTCAAACGGCTGCTGCATGGCGGGCGTGAGTTTGAGCGTGCCCGTCACCGTCAGCGCGCTGCCCAGCGTGGTTTTGACGATGCGCTCAAAGTCCGGCACCGTATCGTTGAGCACGATCTGTACGTTTCTAAAGCTAGTGCCGTCGTTTAGCTCAATAAAGGCAAACGCCTTGCTGTCCCGGACGGTGCGCACCCAGCCGGACACGATGATCCGGCTCCCGTCCGCCGGTGTTTTGGCAAACAGGTCACTGACCAGTGTATAGTCCACGGTTATGCTCCTTCGGTGTGGATTTTGCCGACCATGGCCGCGCCGATGATGCCGGCGGAATTGCCCAGCTGGGCGAGCTGGACGTCGGCATAGGGCAGCGCCTTGAACATCAGGTAATTCGGCAGTTCCCGGCGCACCGCCTCCAGCAGGAAGTCGCCCGCGTGGCTGACGCCGCCGCCCAGCACGATCATCTCCGGGTCCAGGAACGAAACGATCGTGTTGCAGGTGAGCGTCAGATATTTGACGAAGCGGTTGAAGATGTCCAGCGCCAGCGTGTCGCCTTCCTTGGCGGCGTCAATGACCACCTTGGCGGAGATCCTGTTCAGGTCGCTGTCGATGCGGCGGAACGCCAGCCAGTCCGGGTTTTGTGCGGCGGTTTCCTTGGCCATGCGGATGAGCGCGGTGGCCGAGCAGTAGCGCTCCACGCAGCCGGATTTGCCGCAGGTGCAGGGCAGACCGTCGGCAAGTAACGTCAGGTGCCCGATTTCGCTGGCAACGCCGTGCGCGCCGCTCCACGGTTTGCCGTCGATGATGATGCCGCCACCCACCCCGGTGCCCAGCGTCAGGAACACGCTGCTTTTCAGCCCTTTGCTCACACCCGCCACGCTCTCGGCAAAGCCGGCCACCGTGGCGTCGTTGTCAATGTAGACAGGCAGGTTGATCACCTTTTGCAGCTCATCGCGCAGCGGCACGTCCGTCCACCCCAGGTTGGTGCAGAAGATGACATAGCCGTTGTCGTTGTTGGCCACGCCGGGGATGCCGATGCCGATCGACTTGACGTCGTCCTGTGCTACCTTCGCCTCGCTGATGGCGCGCAGCGCGCACACCCCCATGTCATGGATGACTTCCTGATAGGGACGCTCCGCTTTGGTTTCGGTCTCCGCCTGCGCGATGATCCGGCCGTCCGCGTCCACCACGCCGCAGGCAATGTGCGTACCGCCCAAGTCTATGCCCAGATAGTACATACGAGTTACTCCTTTATGCCCATCATTTCGTTCAGCCGGCGGTCCAACTCCCACGCGGCGGAATACCCCATTTGTTTCAGCCCATAGTTGCGCGCCGCCACCTCAATGATGATCGCCAGGTTGCGTCCGGGCTTGACCGGCATCACCAGGTGCGGGATGCTCACGCCCATGATGGCGGTGGTTTCCTCATCCAGCCCCAGCCGGTCATATTCCTTCTGGTCCTTCCAGGTTTCCAGATGCACTTCCAGATCAATCGCGGTGTTCATCATGACCGAAGAGATGCCGTACATCGCGCGGATATTAATGATGCCGATGCCGCGGATCTCCATGAAGTGGCGCACGGTCTGCGGCGCGGTGCCGATCAGGCGGTTGTTCGTCACGCGGCGGATCTCCACTACGTCGTCGGCCACCAGCTGATGGCCGCGCTTGATCAGTTCCAACGCGGCCTCGCTTTTGCCCACGCCGCTTTCACCGGTGATCAGAATGCCCACGCCGTACACGTTGACCAGCACCGCGTGCATGGTGGTGCTGGGCGCCAGCACCCGGGACAGGTACAAAATGGCGTCCACAATAAACTGGGTGGTGGAAATCTGGCTTTGCAGCACGGCGATGTCCTTGGCTCCGGCCATCTCAAGCAAGTCTTTGGGCGGCGTCATGCCCCGGCAAATGATCAGACACGGGATCGGGTAGGAGAAAAACTTGCTCAGGCGCTCATTGCGGTCGCTCTCGGAGAGCGACTCCAGAAACGTCATCTCCCCTTTGCCGATCACCTGCGGGCGCTCGTAGGCGAAATAATCGTAGTAGCCGACAAACTCCAACCCCGGACGGTTGAACTCCGCCAGCGATATATCCCATTCCTTGCGGGTGGACGGGGACAGCACCGTCAATTTCAGCGCTTCTGCAAACGCGGCCGCGTCAACCATCGTATCCCTCCTACGGTACACTGTGTGAATCCTTGCGCATTATACATGTTTGGCGAAACCGTGCCAACACACCGCCCTGCTTTCCTTTGGCTTATGCCTGTTTGTCGCGCTTGCGGTTTAAGTAGATGTCCAGCTTGTCCTTCATGTTGTCGGGCATCTCGCGCGCCACCGGGCACTGCGCGGCGTTGGCCATGGTGTTGACGAAATCTCCGATAAACGCAATGTCGCCCATCATGTTGTCCATGCTCAGCAGCTTTTGGCTGTCATACCGGCTATGGATGGAGGAGGTGCCGGCAGACGCCAGCCGCGCGAAGGACACTGCGGGAATGCCCTTGTCGGCAAAAGGCGTGGAATCGCTGGAGTACACATCCTGCCGCGCGCGCAGGCCGAAGCCCGCGATCTGTGACAGGTACTGGATGTAGTGCATCAGCTTTTCCTCACCCGTCACGCAGGCGATAAAGCCGCCCATCGTGCTGCCCACCATGTCCAGGTTGACGCACAGCACGATGTTCTTCATTTCGTCCTCTTTTTCGGCGTACGCCTTGGAACCCAGCAGCCCCCGTTCCTCCGACCCGCACCACAAAAACCGCAGGCCGAAGCGCGGCACCTGGCCCTTGAAGCGCTCCGCCAGCGCCAGCAGCCCGATGCTGCCGGACATGTTGTCATACGCGCCTTGGGAGAGCGCCGTGGAGTCATAGTGGGCGGTCAAAACAATCCATTCATCGGTGGCGCCGGGGATGTCCAGGCGCACGTTCTGCGATTCGCCCTGCCAGTGCTCCTGCTTCAAATGGATGCTGGCGGCTTTCGCGTCGTCCTCGATCAGCCGGATGGCTTGCTTGACGTTGATGTTGACGCCGGGCAGCAGATTGCCCTGGTGGATGAACGCGCGCAGCTCGCGCTGGTCGATGTCGTCATCGGCAAAGTGCACGTTGCCGTCAAACGTGATGAAACCCAGCGCGCCGTGCTTCAATAAATCCTGGTACATCCAGTAGCGCATGTACCCGTCCAGCAGCACGATTTTGTCCCGGCACTGGCGCAGGGAATGCTCGTCCGTGCCGCGCAGGTAGTACAGCGGGGCTTCCACATCATGCGAGCCCGCGCACAGGTAGCCTTTGCAGGGGATGTCTTGCCCGTCCACCATCAGGCGCGCCTCCTGTATGGAAGCCATGTCCACGGGAAATGGCTCCAGGGTCGCCTGCATGCCCCGATCCAGAAGGTGCTGCGCCAGATATTGCGCGCAGCGCTTCTCCTCCGGGCTTCCGCCCACGCGGACATAGGCGGTATCATCCAGCACCTTGCGGATATCGGATTTGTTCATCATTGGGCCTCCTCACGTTGTTTGGGCTATCATAACACATCAATGGCCGCGCGTTGACCCCTGGTGCGCGCTTGCCTATAATTGTGACATCAACGCAGGGAGGATGCTATGGCAGACATCAAGGATATTCTGGTTCTGCTGCCCATGCAGGACCATCACGAGGCGCTGCTGCAAAAAACCGCGCCCCATGCCCGGGTGCGTCGGCTGCGCCGCCGGGAACTGACCGACAGCGACCTGAATAACGCCGATGTGATCATCGGCAACCTAGAGCCCGAGCAGCTGGCAAAGGTCAAAAACGCCCGGCTGTTGCAGCTCAATTCCGCGGGCGTGCCGCCGTATTATCTGGAAACGAAAACCGCGCTGCCCAACGCCGTGCTGTGCTGCGCCAGCGGTGCGTATGGCGAGGCCATCGCCGAACACGCGCTGGCGATGCTGCTGATGCTGATGAAGCGTCTGCATGCCTACCGCGATGACCAGAAGGTCGGCGCGTGGCAGGATCATGGCAACGTGAAAACCCTGTCTGGCATGAAGGTGCTGGTGATCGGCTTGGGCGACATCGGCGGCCAGTTCGCGCGGCTGCTGCATGCGCTGGGCGCCACGGTGCGCGGCATCCGCCGCCGGAGAAGCGCGCCGCCGGAAGGGGTCGAAGCCGTGTACACGCAGGCCGATCTGCTGGAGCAGCTAAGTTGGGCCGAGGTGGTCATGCTGGCGCTGCCCGAAACCGATGACACCCGCTCGGTGCTGGACGCGGAAGCCTTTGCCCGCATGCCCGGAGCCGCTGCCCCCGGAGCACCCGTTGTGGCAGCAGAAAAACGCGCTGATCACGCCGCATGTGTCCGGCGGGCTGCACGCCCAGCGCACGCACGACAACATCTTTGAAATCGCCGCCCATAACATCGCCGCGCTGCCCGATGGCCCGTTCCGCGCGCGGGTAGATTTTGAGTCCGGCTACCGCGCCTAATAGGCTCTGGCGCTAAAACATGCAGTCTTCAAAACCGAGATCGGTTTCCACTATATCATACTGCCCTGCGTCCACTTCGGACCGCAGGGCGTTTGATATAAAGAGTTGATCCAGTTGCATCGTGTTGCGGATGCGCGCCACGCGCGGGCTGTCACTGCCCGTGCAGTACAGGCAGCACCGCAGTGCCTGCGCGCCGCTGGACACCACCGTGGGCACTTTTTGCGCCTGGGTGTCGCGGCTGGTCAGGCAGTTGCGCAGGGTGGCCTGCCAGTCGACCGCATCAAGAGCATCGCGTGTGATCACATCCGCGTAGCCCATGCCGGTGGCGTTGCCATGTGAAGCATCCGTCAACGATAGCACAGCGATGTACCGGGCGATTTCCGCAGTGCCACCGGGGATGTGCGGGCGGCCGGTTACATTGGGGTCCATGCCGGTGCCGGAGATGTTCTTGCCCATCTCGTCCACCACCAGCGCGTCCAGGTTGGCAAAGGGAACGCGCGGCAGCAGCGCCCTCGCCTGCTCCAGCAGCGCGGGTTCGCGGTGCAGAAAATCCCGTACAGCTAGCACTTCGATCGCCGCGAGCCGGTGCGACGCATCCTCGACGACCGCAAGCGCCAGCAGCGTATTGCCGCACTCCATCACAGCGCTTGCCATATCCAGAATGCGCTGCGAAGGCTCGTCACAGGCTTCATGAAACGCCGCCGCGCCTTCGCCTTTGCCCAGCCCCACCGCCAGCATCTTGAGCACGCC
>JAGVSV010000055.1 GCA_019137115.1 Bacillota bacterium | reverse complement strand
GGGTGAAACATCACGATGGGGGTGGAGATGAACGGTCTGTAACAAATCCGCCTATATCGCGCTGCTCAGGTCCCAGTCCTCGCGCAGCTTGGGCACGTCCTGCACCAGCCGCCGGGTGTAGGGGTGCCGCGCGTTTAATATCACGTCCTCGGCGGGGCCGCGCTCCACCATCTCGCCCTGCTCCATGATGTAAATCGTGTCGGAGACATAGTACGCAAGCCCCAGGTCATGGGTGATGAACAGGATGGTCATGTCCCGCTCGGTGCGCAGTTTCAGCAGCATGTCCAGGATCGTGGAGCGGGAGCACGCGTCAATCATGCTGGTGGGCTCATCGGCGATCAATACGTTGGGCTTGATCATGAAGATGCGGGCGATCATCAGCCGCTGCATCTGCCCGCCGCTTAGCTCAAAAGGGTATTTGTTGTACAGTTCCTCAAACTTGAGGTTGACAAACGTGCAGGCCGCGCGCATCTGCTCCCGCTTTTCGGATACGCTCAGGTGTTTTTTGCCCTGCAGGACAAGGCAGTCGTTGAGGATTTTCTCCACCCGGTAAAACTGGTTGAACGTGGAGTAGGGGTCCTGGAAAATGGCCTGTATGTTCTGCCAGTATTGCCGGCGCTTGGCTTGTGTGGACAGGTCGCGCGCCGCGCCCTCATACAGGATGCTGCCGCCGGTTTCCTTGATCAGGCCCAGCAGGATCTTGGCAAACGTGGTCTTGCCGGAGCCGGACTCCCCCACGATGGAGATGATCTCGCCCCGGTGCAGGGTAAAATCAACGTCCTTCACCGCGTGCACGCTTTTCTTTCCGGTGCCGAACACCTTGTGAATGCCCCTGGTCTCCAGCAGCACCGGGCTTGTGGCATAGCTAGACATGGGCGGGCACCTCCAGGGCATACTTTCCGCGCAGTTCCTGTTCATCAAAGCGGCAGCGGTATTGATGTTCCTCCATCATCGCCGCCAGCACCGGGTCGGGCATCCGGCATTCGGGCACCACATAGGCGCAGCGCTCGGCAAAGCGGCAGCCGGGCGGCACGTTTTTCAGGTTCGGCGGCGCGCCGGGGATGGAGGAAAGGCTGCGCGCCTTCATGCCTTCCTCCGGCACGATGATGGAGCCCATCAGCGCGTGGGAATATGGATGGATGGGGCTAAAGATCACGTCGGTGGCGGGGCCCACCTCGACAAACTCACCGGCGTACATCACCGCGATTTCGTCGGCCACGTGGCGCAGCAGCGGCAGCTCGTGGGTGATGAAGATCATGCTTTTGACCAGCCCCTGCTTGAGCATCCGGTGCAGCATGGCCATCACGACCTTCTGGCTGCTGACGTCCAGCGCGCTGGTGGGTTCATCGGCAATGAGCACCGTGGGGTTGAGCAGCGTGGCCAGCGCGATGACCGTGCGCTGCTTCATGCCGCCGGACAGCTCGCCGGGGTAGGCGTTGAGCACGCGCGGCGGCAGGCCCAGGAACGTAAGCTTTTCTTCGGCCAGCGCCAGCATCTGCTTTTCGGTGGTGCCGATGTCATGCTCGGACAGCACATCCACCACATACCGGCTGATGCGCCGGGTGGGGTTCAATGCGTTCATCGCCGCCTGCGGGATGTAGGCGATCTGCTTGCCCAGGAAATCACGCCGCAGGGTTTCGTAGGGCAGGGTCATGATGTCGGTGCCGTTTAGCACGATTGAGCCCGAGCCGTAGTGCAGCGGCGGGAAATAAAACCCCATCAGCGACAGCGACAGCGTGCTCTTGCCGCAGCCGGATTCGCCCGCGATGCCCAGCACATGCCCGTCATGCAGGTCAAAGCTGACCCCGTCCACCGCATATACGTTTTCCTTTAGCCGCGTGCGGTAGTAGGTTTTCAGGTCGCGTACCGAAAGGATTGGTTCCGCCATCGGCTCAGCTCCTTATTTTCGGGTTGAACACCTGGTCCATGCCCGAGTTCATCATGTACAGCCCGAAAGTGGTCATCGCGATGCAGACGGCAACGGGCACAAACTCCCACCAGCGGCCGTTGACGATGGATTCATACTGCTGCGCGCGGTTGATCATGCGGCCCAGCGAGATGGCGCTGGGGTCGCCCAGCCCCAAAATGGCCAGCGTGGCTTCCGAAATGATGCCGCTTGCCACCTGCAGGATGAACGCCATCACGATATAGCTGGCGATGTAGGGCGCGATTTCCGTCAGGATGATGCGCCAGGTGGGGTAGCCTGTGATGCGCGCCATGTTCACATGGTCGCGGAAGCGCAGGCTGACCGTCTGGGCGCGCACGGATTTGGCCGTCCACGGCCAGGCCGTCAGGCCGATGACCAGGCCGGTGATCCACGCCTCGCGGATCTGGCCCATGGCCACCGACAGCAAAATGAGGATGACGAACGAAGGGATGACCAGAAACAGGTTGGTCCACGTGGTGAGGATGGAATCCAGCGCCCCGCCCACGTAGCCGGCAAACAGGCCGATGATGATGCCCAGCAGCGTGGCAATGCACCCGGCGATCAGCCCCACCATCAGCGACAGGCGCGCCGCGTGCGCCATCTCCAGCAGCACATCGCGGGAGTCCATGTCCGTGCCCAGCGGGTGCTCGCGGCTGGGCGGCTGGTTTTTAAGCTTCAGCGTCGAGGCCGGGATGCCGTCCGTCAGCAGCTTGACCGCGCTGGGGTCGCCGGGCTTGAACGCGCCAAAGTCCAGCCCCTGACCGGCCAGGCGCTGCGCGGCGTCCGACAGGCGCGTATCCACTTCGTCATGCGCGGTCACCAGCGCCGCAATGCCGTCTTCCAGGGTTTCAGCGGGCAGGGTGGCAAACTCACTGCGGATCACATCGTCCGTCAGGCCGTCCATGGCGGGCTGACCCTCCTTCAACACCACGTCAGCGGCCGCCTTAATGTCCGCAATGTGCTGCTGCATGCGGGCGATTTCGGCCTGGGCCGAAGCCACCAGCGCGGCGCTGTCGCCGTCCTTTGTTTCCAGCAGCGCGCGCAAGGGCTCCAGCTCGTCGTACAGCGGGTGGGTGCGCTTGATCTGCTTGACGGCGGAGGCCGCCTTCTCCACCGTGGTGGCGTCGATTTTGCGCTGGACGCTCAACAGCGTGGGCGTTGCGTACTGCTCAAACAGCAGGTTCAGGTTGACCACCTCGCGGATCAGGCCGTCGCTGACCTCGCCCAGGGCGGCGCTTAGCACGGGGGCGTCGTTGTACATTGGCCGCCGCGCGCGGTAATAGTCATCGACCAGCTTTTTGGCCTTGACCGGGTTGTACTGGGCCACCAGCGTGTCCACATCGTCCAGAAGTTGACGCCAGATCGCGGCGTCCGCGTCGCTTAAGCCATTGGTCTCCAGCGCGCGCAGGCTGTCCGTCACGACCCTTATCTGCCCTTTGTCCTCCAGCAGGTTGCGCATGCCGGTGAGCATGTCCGGGCGCTCCCCGCCGCCGTCAATGTAGGCCACCACCGCCGGGTACAGCACGTCCCAGTCCATTTTGTCCACCGCCGCCGAGATGGTGTTGGCCGAGCGGTTGACCAGCTGGTATTCTGCAATATTGTGCTGCACGTACCAGTCGTACAGTGGCCGGAAAGGGCCAAACTCCGCCGCTTCCTCTTCGATCAGGCGGGCAATCTCGGCAGTCGCCAGTTCGCCTTCACCCGCGTCCAGCATGGCGCGCAGCGGGACAACGGCCTGGTAGGCCTCGTTGGGCAGGCGGTTGACCTTCGGGTCGCGCGTGTCCACCATGGGGTAGACCACCGCGTACAGCAGCACCGTCATCACCAGCACCAGGCCGATGACGAACCGGGGGGAACGGAGCATCGTTTTGATGGTCTGCATGCTCAGCTCTCCTCGGTCTGCGCGCTGCGCACGCGCGGGTCAATCAGGCCGTACACGATGTCAATCAGCAGGTTGGCCACCAGCATGGTGATGGAGATCACCAGCGTGCACCCGGAAATCAGCGGATAGTCCACGTTGCGGATGGCCATCATCAGCTGCTGCCCCAGGCCGGGGTAGCTGAACACAATTTCAATCAATGTGGAGCCGGCCACCATGCCGCCCAGGGACAGCGCCAGGCCGGACACCTGCGGCAGCACCGCGTTGCGGAACACATAGCGGGTGATTTTCCGGTCGCGGATGCCCTGCAGTTTGGCAAACAGCACATAGTCGGCGTTGAGCTCATACAGCGCCATGGAGCGCATGCCGATGGCCTGACCGCCGATGATGATCAGCGTCTGGCTGATGAACGGAAGCGCCCAGTGCGCCACCAGCGAGCGGTAGTACACCAGGCTCTGCTTGTTGATGATCTGCGCGTCAAAGCCGCCCAGCACCGGGAACCAGTTCCAGGAAACGCCCAGCCACAGCAGCATCAGCATGGAAAAGATAAACGAGGGAATGGACGACAGGAACAGCGAGAGCGGAAAGATGACCTTGTCGTATACGCCCTTTTTGTAGGCCGCCTGTGCGCCCAGCATGTTGCCCACCAGCCAGCCGACCAGGATCGCCGGCATCATGATGGCCACCGACCACGGGATTTTGCTGGCCAGCACCTTGGCCACGGGCTGCGCCAGATACAGCGACATGCCCAGCTCGCCCTTGAAAAGGTTGCCGGTGTAGATGAAGAACTGTTCCACCAGGCTTTTGTCCAGGCCCAGTTGCGCGATGTACTGGTTTTTAAGCGCCGTCGCGCGGGACACATCGGTGATGCCCATCATCAAGTCCTGCAGGATGATGTCCACCGGGTTGCCGGGGATCAGCCGCGGCAAAAAGAAGTTGAGCGCCAGCGCCACAAAGAAGGTGGCGGTATACCAGAAGATGCGCTTGCGCAGGTATTTGCCGAACGCGGGCAGGGTGTAGCTGAGCAGCACGGTCATCACCAGCGCCGCCAGTGCGATGCGCCAACCCAGGCTGGCGTACGGGGACAGGGCGGTTAATATGACGGCGCCGGCCGCCAGTGCCGCCATGATATACAGGAGGGGTTTTCCCCTGCGCGCCTCCGGTTCCAGGCGCATTGGAGCATGCTCTGCCAAGGTGCGGATACCTCCTGTACGGAAATGGGGGAAAGCATGGGGGAATGGTGCCTATGCGACGGGCAGACGGACGGAAGCCCGTCCGTCTGCCCTGAGGAGGAAGGTTATTGACGGCCCGTGGGCTCCAGCAGGTACAGCTCGCGCAGGCCGGCGCTGTCATAGCAGATGCCCGGCATGATCTTGGTTTCGCCATCGCCGGAGGCAAAGCCCGTCCAGTAGTAGGTGTAGGTGGTTTGGAACACGTACGGCCGGTACATGAACGGCACGGTGGGCAGTTCGCTCAGCCAGATCTTGTTGATCTCGGTGTAGTATTCCTTGAGGATGTCCGGGTCGGTTTCCAGCATCGTCAGCTCCACCAGCTCGTCGATGCGGTCGTTCTTAAAGCGGCTCTGGTTGCGGTTGGTGAACTCGCCGATGGGCGTGACGCCCTTGGAGTACATCATGTTGAACGCGCCGCGCCAGGGCATGGACATGGAAGGCGGCGGGGTGACGCCCTGCATAGCGATGTCGAAGTTGCCGTGCGCGATCTCGGTGGTGTAGGTGGCCGCCTCCGGGAAGTACGTCACCACGTTCAGGCCGATTTTCTTGGCGCCCTCAGCCAGGCTATCCAGCGTCATGTTCCAGTCCGACCAGCCGGCGGGGCACATGGCTTTCCATTCGTACTTGCTGCCGTCCTTCAGCTCCCGGATGCCGTCGTTGTCCACGTCGACATATCCGGCTTCATCCAGCAGCCGGTTGGCTTCCTCCAGGTTGGCGTCCAGCGCCGTGGTATCCCACATCAGCGCCTGCATTTCCTCATCGTCCCAGTCGATGTAGTCGCCAAAGATGTAGGCGTTCATGTAGCACAGGATCATGTCGTTGGTGTAGCCGCTCATGGCGTTGGTGCCGATGGCCTCATAATCCAGCGACAGCGCCAGCGCCTTGCGCACCACGTAGTCATCCAGGCCGGGCCTGTTCTGGTTGATGCGCATGGACGGCATGCTCCAGCCCAGGTGGTAGGGTTTTTCGGAGAAGTAGGTCTTGACCAGCGGCTGCCCGTTCTCGTCCTTCATGCGCTCCTGGTATTCCCATACCGAGGGCATGAACTGCTGGGCGATGTCCACCCGGCCTTCGCCAAAGGCGATGTTGCCGGCGTCGTTGTTCTGGTACAGCTCGTGCATGACGTATTTGGGCGCGGCGAGCTTGCCGAACATGTTGTCCGCCTGTCCCCAGTAGTCCTCCACGCGGATCAGCACCTGGCGGGCGTCATCATTCAGGTACAGTTTGTACGCGCCGGTGCCCACGGTGTCCTCGTTGAACAGCTTGGTCATGGCGGGGCCATGCTCGTCCCAGCGCGGCTGCCAGATATGCTCCGGCAGGATGGGGGTCATGCCGAAGAGCGTTTCCACCATCAGCGGGTTGTAGTTGTCCTGGCTGCAGACGAACTTGACCGTATAGTCATCCACCACTTCCACCGAGGCGATGTACACGGTGACGTCGGCATAGGGGGTGATGATGTCCTTGAAGAGCTCCGGGTTGTGGACGTCAAAGCTGAACTTCACGTCCTTGGCGGTCATGGGTACGCCGTCGTTGAACGTGACGTTCTCCTTGAGTTTGACGGTCAGCACGCCGTCCTCCAGCACAGGGGCTTCCAGGGCGATCAGCGGCTCATTCTCGCCGGTGATCATGTTGTACATGTACAGCGTTTCGTATACGAACAGGCGGGGGTTGTTGGGTACAATGGTGCCAAAGCCCAGGTTGCCGCCGGCTTCCAGCGGGTTGTAGCTGGACGCCGTGCCCCAGGATTGGCCGTTGTACGTGAGCGTCTCGTGGCGGGGAATGATGACCTCCTCCGCCAGCCCGGGCATCATGGTGGCGACCATCACCAGTGCCAGCAGCAGTCCTACGGTCCTCTTCATGCGGTGGTTCCCTCCTTATTGATTTGGCCGCGCGCCCGCGCGGCATGAACGACATGATGGATAACTGTCAAGGTGCGCGTAACCGGCGTCCGCACGGCAGGGGAAAGCGCATTGCGCACCAGGATGTTTTTGCTTGTCACCATAAATATAGCAGGCATGTTCTGGCTTGTCAATCGAGGGAACATGCGGATCGAGTCAACTTGTTGTAGGCCAGTAGGCGAAGGAGTCAGAGCACAAGACGTGAAGTGCTTGGTAGAGGGAGTTGGTTTTGCCGGCAATCAGAAACGGCAGGGAGGTCGCAGCAAGGGTGCTGGATTGCTTGAGAGCCTTCTTGGCAGTGGAGAGCGTCTTATTACTGGGAATCAGCGCGTTTGACATTGTCGGTGAGCACTTTGAGACGGATGGATAGGCGATGGTTTCTCCATTGGCTTTCATCACCCGCAACAGCGCCATGGTGATCAGGTTGCTTTCGCTCCAGCCCAGCGGACGGCTGCTCAGCCTGGCGGACAGTATGTGGCTGACATGTGCCTCCGCGCTGCAACCCTGCGCATTGGGCAACAAACGGTTCTGGATACGCCGCCAGTTATTCATCAGATAGTTCGCCTGTTTTCGCTTTCTGTGCCTGTCCTTCTCTGTCGGAGCGGCCTGAAGGATGGTCACGACGAATTGTTTGAATGCTTCCCGATCGCCTTCATACAGAAGCTT
>JAGVSV010000220.1 GCA_019137115.1 Bacillota bacterium | reverse complement strand
GATGATGGCGATCAGCAGGATGCCGCCAAAGAACGCCAGCACGGCGGCCATGTTGCCTTGCCGCGCGCCCAGCGCGGCTTGCAGCATGCCGTCAGCCTCATGGAACAGCTCCACCAGCGAAACATAGATCATCACGCCGGCGGAAGAGCCCATGCTGATGCTCAAAAACCGCGTGTTGGACCGTTTGGTGAAAAAGACAATGCATCCACCAATGCCCGTGGCAAGCCCGGCGAGCGTGGTCAGGAGAAAAGCAAGTGCGACGTTCTCCATCAGGGTGTATACCCCTCATCATACTGTTGCGCCAGCCATGGCAAGGCGAACTCAAACGGCACGCCAAAGCGCACTTCGGTGCCGGTTTTCCCGGCAAATGACATGGCGCGCTGCATAAACTCCGCCGCGGTTGCGCAGGCGGTTGCCAGGCTTCTCCCCCGCAGCACGCCGGCCACCACGCAGGACGCGAACAGATCGCCGGTGCCGGGGTAGCTGCCCGGGTACCTGCGGTGCATCGCGTAGGCGGGGGCATTCTGCCCCGCTTCAAAGATGCCCGCGCCGATGCGTGCCCCGTCCTCCACCCCCGTGACAACAGCGGCTTTCGCGCCTAAATGAACAAGCGCTGGCAGCTGCAAGGCGGCGGTTTCCAGCGAATTATCCGCCGCATCGGGCGGCTGATCCGCCGCATCGGGCGGCTGATCCAGCAGCAGCGCGGCCTCCGTGGGGTTGGGGAAGATCACATCCGCGCGCTTGCTCAAACGCTGAAACCCGCTGGTCAGCGCAGCGGTGCAGCCGCTGTACCTTCTGCCATGATCCCCCATGACCGGGTCGACAAACAGCCGGGTGTCCGGCGCAAGAAAACGGTCCAGCACCGCGTCCACCACGACGAATTGGTCGTCCGACGCCAGGTAGCCCACATAGATCCCGTCAAAATGGACCGGCAGCGCCGACCACTTTTCCAAGATTTCCCCCATCTCGCGCGTCAGCGGGTATCGCCAGGGGCTGGGAAAGCCCGTGTGGGTGGAAAAAAGCGCCGTGGGCAGCAGCGCGCAATGGATGCCCGCACACGACAGTACGGGCAGCGCCGCCATGGACGAACACCGCCCGACCAGGGACAGATCCTGTATGACCAGCACATGGGGCTGGCGGATGGATGACGGCATGCCTGGTGGGATCAGTTGGGGCGCTCCTTGCCCATAAAACAGCAGGCGAGCGTGCCGGGCCCGCAGTGCGCGCCGATCACCGTGCCGATCATCTGCAGGTGCACGCGGGTGATGGCGGGGATGCGCTGCTCAAGCAGCGTTTGAAGCGTCTGCGCGTCCTCCTCGGCATCGCCGTGCAAGATGATCACTTCCTGCGCTTCGGGGTTTTCGATGTTCTCAGCCACGTGGTCCACCAGCGCGCGCAGCGCCTTCTTGCGGCCCTGCACCTTGCCGACGGCTTCCAGTTTGCCCACCTTGGTCATCGTCAGAATGGGCTTGATGTTCAACATCGAGCCAAAGATCGCGCTGGTGGCGGACACGCGCCCGCCCCTTCGCAGATAGACCAGGTCATCCACCGTGAACCACGCCTGCGCGCGCAGGCGGTTTTTAAGCACCCAGTCCGCCACCGCGTCCAGAGGTTCGCCGTTTAGATACATATCGTGTGCGCGCAGCACCAGCAGCGTCTGCGGGCAGCTGATGCTCAATGTGTCCACCACCACAAACTTGCGCTGGGGGTAGCGCTCCAGCAGCTGCTCCCGTGCCTCAAAAACGTTGTTGATGGTGGCGGACATCTGGCTGGAGAACGCCAGGAACAAAAGGTCGCTCTTGGCCAATATCGGCTCAAAGTATTCCAGGTACGCCTCGGTGGGCAGCAGGCTGGTCGCCGGGGCGGAACCTGCGCGCATGCGCTCAAAAAGCTCCTTTTCGCGGCCGCTGCGTCCATTGTCGTCAAAGTATTCGATGCCATCGAGCATGTACGGCATCCGAACCACAGGGATGTTCCGGCGTTCGGCAATGTCGTACGGAAGATCGCTGTCGCTGTCTGTCATGAGCACATAGTCTTGCATGTTTCCCCTCCTGTTCTGCGACGCATCCGCTTTGGGCGGTCGCCGGCATTGTACCGTTTTGCGTATCCCTTTGCAATCGGCCCGGGATGCACAAACGTTGGCAATGCGTTATACTGTCAGGTGAAACGATATCCTGGCGGGGAGGATGCGATATGCTCAAAACAAACAGGCGGCTGGCCGCCTCTTTGCTGCTCAAATGCTGCATGGTGGCGGCCGTGGTGGTCGGTCAGATCGCGTCGGGCCCCA
>JAGVSV010000080.1 GCA_019137115.1 Bacillota bacterium | reverse complement strand
AGCCGAGCAGGATGCCGCGTTTGTCGTGGCGCTGTGCGACACCATGGATGTGCCGGTAACCGTCACGCGCGTGACGGTAGGCCCCGGCAACCTGGAAGCCGCGGCGCGGGAGGCACGCTACCAGGCGTTGCAGGCACGCGCCGTGGAAACGGACGCCAACGTCATTGCCCTGGCGCATCAGGCGGATGACCAGGCCGAAACCATTCTGATGCACTGGATGCGTGGTGCGGGCGCGGCGGGTTTGGCGGGCATGCGGGTGTTGTCCGGCAACCTGTGGCGGCCGTTGCTGACCGTGCCCCGTCAGCAGCTGATCGAAGTGCTTGCGGCGCTGGGCGCCGGCTGGCGTGAAGACGCAACCAACCAAAACGCCACCCTTGTGCGCAACGCCCTGCGGCTGCAGGTCATTCCCCAGTTGCGGGCGCTGGCCCCGGCGTTTGACGTGAATGTGGCGCGCGCCGCGCGCCTGATGGCGATGGAAGAGGACTGGGCGGACGGGCAGGCCGAACAATGGCTTTTCCACAATGCCTCCCTGCTTCCGGCGAATCCCTTTTTGCTGGCCGAACCATGCGCGAAACTGCCTGCCGCCATGCAGCGCCGCGTCGTGCGCCGCATGTGCGCGCTGGCAGGGGATGTGCCCGACATGGACACCACCGACCGCGTGCTGAAATTGCTGAATGTTCCGCGCGCCAGCGTCAACCTGCCCGGCGGGGGCAAAGCGCTGCGCACGCGGCACCGGCTGCATTTTCTGGCGGCTCAGCGCCCGCCAATGCCCCTGGGCCGCCTGCATGCGGATGTATCTGATGGCGCAAAGGGCACAACGCGCGGCAGATGGCAGGAGTTCGACTTGGATGCCGTATCCGGCGCTGCCCTTCGCCTGCCCCGTGTCGGCGACACCGTCGCCCCGCTGGGCATGGCGGGCACGCAGCCTTTGTCAAAGTACCTTGGCAACCGGGCGGTTGATCTGCCTTTCCGCGCCAACGCGCCGGTTCTGGCGCGGGGCCAGGATGTTTTGTGGGTGGTCGGCGTGGGTATTTCAAGGTTAGCGGCGGTGACAGAAAACACAAGGCGCTCCGCTCGGCTAACCTATGCGGGCCGGTTGCCCTGGGACCTTGAATGCTTTTCATCAGGAGGAACGCGGCCATGACGCAGCATGTAACGGTACTGTACGGGGATCTGGACCGGATTCTGATTACCGGGCAGGAGATCAAGGACGCGGTGGAACGCCTGGGCGCGCAGATCACCCGCGATTATCAGGGCAAAAGCCCGGTGATGATCTGCATCCTGAAAGGCGCGGTGGTGTTCTTTTCCGACCTGATCCGCAGCATTGATTTGCCCGTGTCGCTGGATTTCATGGCCATCTCCAGCTATGGGTCCAGCACGAAAACCTCCGGCGTGGTGCGGATCTTAAAGGACCTGGACCATGACGTGGCGGGACGCGACGTCATCGTGGTGGAGGACATTGTGGACTCCGGCCTGACGCTGAGCTACATCACCAGCCTGCTTGACCAGCGCGCCGCGCGCAGCGTCAAGATCGCCACCCTGCTGGACAAGCCCGAGCGCCGGCGCACGCCGCTTGTGGTGGATTATTGCTGCTTTACCATTCCCAACGAATTTGTGGTGGGCTATGGGCTGGACTATAACGAGAAGTACCGCAACCTGCCCGACGTGGGCGTGCTGTCCCCGCGCATGTATTCCGAATGAAACAATTTACACTTTGGTCATAACCTGCGGCGCCCGAACAGACCGTATATAGGCCAGTTTGCACAGTTTTTCTACCTTTTTCCTGTTGGTAAAACCAGCAGGAATCGTTGCTTACGCTTTGCCGCGCATGGTATACTCATAAGACTTTGGCTAAGGAGGACGTAGACTTGCAGAAATCCCGCGGGCTAATGGGGTACGTGATTATGATCGCCGCGTTTCTGCTGCTGGCTTATTTTATTTCGGACAGCATGACCATCCCGCCCAACCGCATCACCTATCCGGAACTGCTGGACAGGATTGCCCGCGATGAGGTGGACCGCGTGTCCATCCGCGGCAACTATCTGGTGGGACGCAACAAGCCCAGCGTAACGGCGGTCAGCGATTATCCCGCCCGCTTTGACTTTGAGGCCACCATCGGCCCGGACTTTTACCAGACCGTCCTGACCATGTACGCCAACCAGCACAATGTGCAGGTGGAGAACGTATCGCTCAAGGACCTGAACTTCCGTGTGGACTACCTGCCCCCGATCACCACGCCGTGGTATCTGGAGATATTGCCCTTCCTGCTGCCCATGGCGCTGGTGATGGTGTTCTGGTATTTCATCATGCGCCAGCAATCCGGCGGCAGCGGCCGGGTGCTCAACTTCGGCAAAAGCCGCGCCAACCTGGCCGACCCGGCCAAGAACAAGATCAACTTTTCCGACGTGGCCGGCGCCGACGAAGAGAAGGAAGAACTGCGCGAAATTGTCGATTTCCTGAAAAACCCCAAGAACTATCTGGAACTGGGCGCCCGCATCCCCAAGGGCGTGCTGCTGGTGGGCCCCCCGGGCACCGGCAAAACGCTGCTGGCCAAAGCCGTGGCAGGCGAAGCGAAGGTGCCGTTCTTTTCCATCAGCGGCTCTGACTTTGTGGAAATGTTTGTCGGCGTGGGCGCCAGCCGCGTGCGCGACCTGTTTGAGCAGGCCAAGCGCGCCGCGCCCAGCATTGTATTTATCGACGAGATTGACGCGGTGGGCCGTCATCGCGGCGCCGGGCTGGGCGGCGGGCATGACGAGCGCGAGCAGACTTTAAACCAGCTCCTGGTCGAAATGGACGGCTTTACCACCAACGAGGGCGTCATCGTGATGGCGGCCACCAACCGGCGCGACATCCTGGACCCGGCGCTGCTGCGCCCGGGCCGCTTTGACCGCCAAGTCACCGTGCATTTTCCGGACATCAACGGCCGGGTGGCCATCCTCAAGGTGCATTCGCGCGGCAAGCCGCTGGACAACAGCGTCGACCTAGAGAACATCGCCAAGCGCACGCCGTTTTCCACCGGGGCTGACCTGGAGAACATCATGAACGAAGGCGCGATCCTGGCCGCGCGCAACAAGCAGACCAAGATCACCCAGCGAAACCTCATCGAAGCGGTCGAGCGCGTGCAGATGGGCCCGGAAAAAAAGAGCCACAAGGTGCTGGAGGAGGACAAACGCGTCATCGCCTATCACGAAGCAGGCCACGCGTTGGTCAGCCATTACCTTCCGCTGTGCAACGAGGTGCACACGGTGACCATCGTGCCGCGCGGCGGCGCGGGCGGATTTACCCTGTCGCTTCCGGAAAAAGAGTTTGACATGCAAAGCCGCGCACAGCTGCTGCAGAATGTGTCCAGCCTCCTGGGCGGGCACGCGGCGATCAAGTTGATCGAAAACGACGTATATACCGGCGCCCAGTCCGACCTGAAGCGCGCGACGGAAATCGTGCGCCAGATGGTTACCCGGCTGGGCATGAACGACAACATGGGCACCATCTACCTGGGCAACGACCAGGAGATATTCGTGGGCATGGAGTTTGGCCAATCCCGCGAATACAGCGAGGAAATTGCCGCCAAGATTGACCGCGAGGTGTCCACCACGCTGGATCAGTGCTACCAGGTTGCTGTTGACACCATCAAGGCGCACATGGACAAATTGCACCAGCTGGCAGCGGTGCTGATCGAAAAGGAAACCGTCGGCCGCGAGGAATTCCTGGCGCTGATGAACCGGGAGCCCGAGCCCATTCCCGCGCTGGGCAGCGTGAGCTGAATGCATGCGATCCCTGACGCGGCCGGGCGTCCCGCGTGGCGCCCCGACCTGCATGTACACACCAACGCGTCCGACGGCATTTTTGCGCCGTCGGACGTCATGCGCCGCGCCAAAGAGCGGGGTGTGAACCTGGTCGCGGTCACGGATCACGACACCCTTTTGGCTCTGCCCGAGTCGGCCCGCGCCGCCATGGCGCACGGCATCGCCTTCATCCCCGGCGTGGAAATCAGCACGGCGGGGGACGATGAGGTGCATGTGCTGGGCCTTTTTGTTGGCAGCCACATGAAGAACCTGTCTGCGAGGCTGCGCGCCTTCCGCGGCGACAAACAGCGCCGCTGTGTGGAGGCGCTGCGCATCCTGACCAATATGGGCCTGCCGCTGACGCTCCAGGATCTCCGGTTGCCACACGGCGTGGCCGGCAGCCGCCCGCTGATCGCCCGCGCCATGGTGCGCAAAGGCTACGCGGCGTCGGTGCCCGACGCGTTTGAGCGTTTTCTCGCCGTGGGCAGGCGCGCCTATGTGCCCCGCCGGAACATGGACACTGGGGAAGCGATTGCCCTTTTGTCCCGCGAAGGCGCGGTGCCCGTGCTGGCGCACCCGGCGCTGATCGCCTATGAACGAACCGATCTGCTGAACCGGTTGGAGCAGTGGATGGCCCAGGGCCTGCGCGGCATTGAAGCCTGGCATCCCGCCCACACGCCGGAGACCGCCCGGTACTGGGCCGGCATCGCCCGCAGCCGCGGCCTGCTGGTCACCGGCGGAAGCGACTTCCATGACGGCTTGCCCCCGCACGGCGAACTGGGGGATAGGCTGCCCCTGTGGGACACGGCGGACAGCGACGCGGCCAGGTTGCTGGACATGGATGGCGAGGAGGTGGCGGTATGAACCGCGCGCCGATGCCCCGTCCGGTACGGCACACCAGCCATCCCCAGCCCGCGCGCCGCAACGGCCTGCGCCTGCTGTTGATTGTGCTGTTGATCGCGGCGTTGGCCGCGCTGGGCTGGTATGGCGTCCAGATGCTGCGCCGCCAGCGTGTGGAACAGGAAATCGCCCCGTATGAAGGGGTCTTCGGCCCGCACATGGCCATCAACGGCACCAGCATTTCGGGCATGACGCCCCAGCAGGCGCTGGACACGCTGTCCAAGCAAATGAGCGACCAGCTCAACGCCTGGAGCCTGAACGTCAACCACCGCGGCCATACATACGCCAAGCTTACCTACCCGCTGCTGGGCATCAACTATGCGCCCGAGCAGCTGTACCCCTATCTGAACGAGGCATGGCGCCTGACGCACACCGGCGATGTGTTCGCGCGCAAGGAAGCCATTGAAGCCATGGCCGCCAATCCGTACTCCGCCTATACGCAGGCGGGCACAGCGAGCTCCGACAGGGTGGACGCCTATTTAAGCCAGATTGCCCCCTACATCAACCGCGCCCCGCAGGACGCGCAGCTGCTGGGCTTTAACCCGGATACCCCGAATGCGCCGTTTTCCTTCCAGCAGGAGCAGGTGGGGCTGCATCTGAACACCGAAGCTGCCCGCGACGCCATCCTGGCGCTGGCCGCCTCCGGCCAGTCCGGTGATTATGAGCTGGTGCCCGATCCGATCCCGCCCAAGGTGACAGTGTCGGATCTGAACAAACAATACACGCTGCGCGGCACCGCGCAGACTTCCATCAGCACCTATTCGCCGGAGAACCGCAACAACAACATCCGCGTGGCGTTTTCGCGCTTCAACGGCATGGTGTTGAAGGACGGGCAGGAGTTCAGCTTCAACCGCATCGTGGGCCCGCGCGATTACAAGAGCGGCTTTTTTGACGCGCTGGAGTACGCCTACGGCGAGCTGGTCACCGGCGTGGGCGGCGGCGTGTGCCAGGCCAGCACCACGATGTACCAGGCCGCGCTGATGGCGGGGATGACCATCACCGACCGCACCGCGCATTCTGACCCGGTGGACTATACCGACAAGGGCCTGGACGCCACGGTGTATTACAGCCCCGACCGGAAGATCGACTTCAAGTTCCGTAACAAGTCCGGCGGGGACATCTACATTGCCGCCCATGTGACGCAGGCCGGCAACAACGCCAGGAAATTGATCGCCACCATCAGCATCTACGGGCCTTCCCTGGGCGACCAGGTCAGCTACCGCCTGCGCACCCAGCTGCTGGAAACCATCCAGTATGTCGGCGAGCCCATCTATCGGGCGGACAAGGACCAGGAGCATGTGATCTACAAGGACGAGACCAGAAAGATCCGCGACGGCAAAGACGGCTTTGTGGTGGCCTCCTACCTGCAAAAATACCAGGGCGGCACGATGGTGGAGGAACACCTGATCAAAACCGACACCTACGCCGCCAAAGCCCCCGAATACTGGCGCGGCACCACCGCACGCTGATCGTAAGAAAAACACGCACTGCCGGAACAAACACCGGCCGTTTTTTTGCTCCCGTCGCGCTTCATCCCGATGGCAGCTACCTTGACAAACGTGACGATTTTCCGATATGATCCACTTAAGAGGCAACGCCGCACGGCGCTCATCATCCAAACAGGGAACTCCCAGAAAATACGCCCAGCCGCGCTTGCCTGAACCGCATAAACCTGTCGGCGTTTCCGCCGATGGTCATAGGAAAGGAGAACCAACATGAAAAGACTGTTTGCCCTGTTGCTGGCGGTTGCCATGATGCTTGCCCTGGTCAGCCTCGCGGCGGCTGCGGAGGAGATCGCCATCACCATCCCGCACTACAAGTCCGGCGAAAACGTCGGCGCGCGCTTCTTCCTGCCCCAGGTGGAACGCTTCAACGAGAAATACGCCGGCAAGTACAAGGTAATCATTGAGGAGCTCACGCAGGACATTTACTCCGAGAAGATGCAGCAGCTGGCCATCCAGAAGCAGCTGCCGCCGCTGATTGAAGGCGGCACTGCCGAATGGCTGTCCGACGTGGTCGTGCCCAACGAGCTGTTCCTGAATCTGTCTGACTTCCTGAAGGAGTACCCCGAAGTTGACGAGCAGATCCCGGACTTCCAGCGCGCATACAACACCACGGCGGATGGCAAGTTTGTATCCGTCAGCTACAACGTGGTGCGCCCCATGGGCTTCTACTACAACACCGAGATGGCGCCCCTCCCCAAGGAGCCCGGCGCCTATGCGGACTGGGATGCCTTCCTTGCTGACTTTGGCGACAACAAATTCGCTCTGATGACCGGCGAGAACGCGTGGACATCGGCGCTGGTGCTGTCCTCGATGATTGCCCAGGAGGGCGGCGTGGAGTTGCTCAAGGAGCATGCCACGGTCGAAAACCTGCTGGGCGACTACAACGACCCGGCCATCGTCAATGCCTTCGCCCGTTTCAAGGCGTTTTACGACAAGCACGCTTCCTCCAACGCGGTGGGCGCGGTGTATGCCGATGCCGCCAACAACTTCATGTCAAAAGGCTCCGCGGCCATCGCCAACGGCTCCTGGATGGTGTCGGACTTCCTGAAGGGCTCCGAGGACAAATGGTCCAACGGCTTTGACGGCGCTGTGGTCCGGGGCGCGGTGTTCCCGGGCAACATCGCCGTGTCCAACCTGACGGGCAGCTACGGCTGGTGGATCCCGAACACTGCCACCGCCGAACAGCAGGAAGCCGCCAAGGCGTTCCTGGGCTTCATGCTCTCCAAGCCCGAGATTGAAGCCTATTGCCTGGCCGAGGGCGGCAACCCGATCACCTGGGGCTTAAGCGATGAAGCCTTTGCCAAGATGGCCGAGACCAACCCGCTGATGGCCAGCTATGTGGGCGCGGCGGACGCCGATACCACCTATGTGCCCAACATCCTGGACGTGATGCCCTCCTCGGTTGCCAACACGGGCTTTGGTTCGCTGTTGCCGCTGCTGCTGGACGGCACCTACACGCC
>JAGVSV010000139.1 GCA_019137115.1 Bacillota bacterium | reverse complement strand
TTTTGAGCTATCCCCATTGAGGAGCCTGCGCGGCAGGTTATTGATCCATTCCTCAACCCGCTTGATCTGTCTAGTCGAATACATCCCGATCGCGCTTCCCTTGGGGATAAACCAGCGGATGATGCCATTTGCATTCTCATTGCTTCCCCGCTCCCATGAACTGTTCGGATGACAGAAGCGATGACTTGTTCTCATTCCTTCTCCTAGGCAGGAACGCTCTACTGATCGCCAATCCTGGAATGCAGAGCCGCTATCGCTTGTGATGCTCAGGAACTTTGACCTGAACGTGTCGATTCCCATCTCCTGTTCAAGTGTATCCAATGCCTTGATGACAGCCTGGCTCTTTTGAGATGGCAGCTTCATCACGATAGCTTACGAAGGGCCCATAAGGAATTACCGGAAGGCTGAGCATACCTGCTGGAGCTTTCGTTATGGAAATTTTTGGCACATCAACGCGGTTGCCTGTTCTCCCCTGAAAAAGGTAATATGGAGCCAAACGGCGATCCTTTGCGACTTTTCGGGAGGAGCATATGAAAGACAAACAGCTGGTACAGGTGGATGAAGCCGCGCAAGGCGGCGCGCTGGATGGCATAAGGGATGATCACAACACAAAGGAAAAGCTGACGTGGCTCAAGGACGCGGGCTTTGGCCTGTTCATCCATTGGACGGTGGACGTGCAGCTGGGCAGCGTGATCAGCCATTCGCTGGTGGGGTCGTCGCCGGATTATGCCAGGCGGTATTTTGACGAGCTGCCCCAAACGTTCATGCCGGAGGACTGGAACCCGGAGCGGCTGGCCCGGCTGACCCGAATATCCGGCGCCAAATACGCGGTGTTCACCACCAAGCATCACAACGGCTTTTGCATGTGGGACACGAAGAGCACGCCGTTTTCGATCATGAACACGCCGTACGGGAAAGACATCGTGAGAACCTATGTGGACGCCTTCCGCGCACAGGGCATTGCGGTGGGGTTTTACTTTTCGCCGGAGGATTTCTGGTTTCTGCACACCCACGGGCAGACCATCACCCGCAACCCAACGAGTGCGTACCCCAAGGACATCATGGACCAGTACCGCGCGCACCTGACGTTGCAGATGCAGGAGCTGATGGGCAATTTCGGGCCCATCGACCTGATCTTTTTTGACGGCGGGGAGCTGATGAAGGACGAACACGGCGAGAGCCTGCAGGAATTGTGCAAGCAGCTGGCGTGGTCTTTGCAGCCCGGCATATTGGTCACCCGCGGTGCCATCAAAACGCCGGAGCAGCAGCTGCCCGGCGTGGGCATGCCCGAAACCTGGGAAGCCTGCCTGACCATGTCCACGGCCTGGGGATACCAGCCCACCAACGATCTGTACAAAACCGGCGCGCATCTGATCGACCTGCTGATGCGCACGCGCGCGATGGGCGGGGCGCTGCTGCTCAATATCGGCCCGGACGCCGACGGCGCGCTGTGCGGCCAGCAGGAAGGGCTGCTGCGCGAGCTGGGGCTGTTCAACTTTATCAACCACGAGGCGATCTACGGCGTGCGGCCGTGGAGCATCGCGGAGGAGGGCGACATTTTGCTGCTCTCTAGCAAGGGCGGCCAAACCGTGTACGCGGTGCTGTCCGACCAGAAAGGGTGGGACCGCGGCGCGCGCAGGGCATTTACGCTGCAATCCGTACGCGCCACCGAACACAGCCAGGCGTCCGTGCTGGGCGCTTCGGGCGAGTTGACCGAATACCGCCCCGACCTGGACGCGGGCAGTTATCTCGAGCAAACCGATCAAGGCCTGACCGTCAGCGTGATGAAAAGCCAGCGCATCTACTGCGGCATGCAGTGGCCCAACCCGATGGTGGTCAAGATCACGCATGTTGAAAGGGCGTTTGACCCGATGGCCGTCCACACGCTGGCGGAGGAAACGAGCGCGGACGGCGTGCCGGTGCTGGCGGCAAACGTGGCCACCCTGGGCAGCTTTGACCAGGCAGACGTATACTTCCAGTGGCGCAGGTATCCGGGCTTTGCGATGGCCTCGTATGAGGCGGACTGGCAGGAAACGGAGCGCGTGGCCGTTACCGCGCCGGGCGAGGTGCGCATCCCGCTGCCGGGGCTTACGCCCACGACCACCTGGCAAGTGCGCGCGGTGATCGAGAATGACAAAAACCGCATGCGCGGTGAGATGCGCCTGTTTGTGACCGAAGGAGGGACATGATGAAACGCATAAAATCGCTGCTGATGGCGCTGGCGGTGCTGGGCGGCTTGTGGGTGGGATACCTGCAGATCATGCCGCCGCTGGCGCTGCCCAAGGACTTTGCCGAAACCGGCAAAACGATGGCGGAGGCCGATGAAGGGCCCGACCTGAACCTGATGCTGTCGCACGTCAAGGACATGGCGTCCCAGGTGCACCATGTGGACAGCCCCGGCATCACCATCACCCACAACTACTTAAAAGACCAGCTGGCGCGCATGGGCTACGCGATTCAGGAGGACGTGTACGCGCTGTCCATCGCGGATATCCAGGCGCTGGAGGCCGACCGCTCGGCATGGCACGGCGTTACGTGGCGCACCGACGAAGCCGCCATCCGCGGCTATGCCGAGATGGGCACACGGCCCGTGATGAACCTGCGCAACATCTATGTCACCGTGGACGCCCCGGACACCGATGAAACGATCCTGTTCATGGCGCACACCGACAGCGTCAAGATGGGGCCGGGCGCGTTTGATGACATCGTGTCCGCGGCGGCCATGCTGGAAGGGCTGCGGGCGCTCACGCGCGTCAAGCCCGTGCGGGACATGGTGTTCCTCTTTACCGACGGCGAGGAGCAGGGCTTGCTGGGCGCGGCGCTGTTCGTGCGCGATCACCCGGAATTTCAGCCAAAGACCAGGTTGGTGATCAACCTGGAGGCGCGCGGCAACCGCGGCGCGCTGATCATGTTTGAAAGCACGCACAGCAACCTGAACATGGTGCGCGCCTATGCCCGCACCGCGCCCAAACCGGTCACGCTGTCCATTGCCAACAATGTGTACCGCATCATGCGCAACGACACGGACTTGACCCGCTTTATCATGGCCGGGTACCCGGGGATGAACTTCGCGGTGATTGACGGGGCGTCGGCGTACCACACGATGGACGACAACTACGAAAACTTTGACCGCAGAAGCGCGATGCACTACCTGGGCACGGCCACTGCGCTGGCCACCGGCTTTGCCACGCAGCCCGACCTCAACCTGACGGCCACCGAGGACGGCGTGTTCTTCCCGCTGTGGCCGGGCAACGTGGTGATTTTCTCACGCACGCTGGCCGACGTGCTGGCGTTTGCGGCGATTGTCCTGTACGTGGCGGTGCTTGCCTATCTGGTGGCGCGGCGGCAGGCTGGGCTGCTGCGCGTGCTGGCGGTGGCCGGGCTGTCGCTGCTGGCGCTGGCGCTGACCGGCGGCATCGCCTACGGGCTGATCGAACTGGGCGGCGTGTGGCCGGCGCTGGACAATTTGGCGCGCGTGGATGACGGCCGATACGCGCTGATCGCCTGCGCGGTGCTGGGCTTGCTGGTGGCGCCGCTGTTCATGCTGGCGCTGCGCAAAAGGGGCGGGGGCGTGTCCGCCGCGATGGGCGTGCTGCTGCTGCCGGCGCTGCTGGCCCCGGCGACGGTGTTCCTGTTCCCGTCGGCCAGCTACCTGTTTTCGGTTCCAGTGTTGCGTGCTCACCAACCGCTGGTGCCGCGTGGGGATAATCCCGGCGTTGGTGGCCTTCATTACGCTGCTGCTGTTCGTGCCGCTGGCCGCGCTGGTGCTCATCGCGCTGGGCGTCAACGTGGCCTATGGGCCGGTGATCCTGGTGGCGCTGGCGATGGTCATCGCCATGGGCCTCTGGCGCATGGGGCAGGACGAATGGGCGGTGTAAATGGGTATCAATGAGAACGAACGCCAGAAATCGTCCGGCACATGCCCGTCACGATAGCCGTCGATCTGCCCGCGGGCAAAGGCGGGCACCCCGGCGCCCACGCGGTTGAACTCAAACCACGGGTCACCGCTTTTTGCGCAGCGCGTGCTTTTCCCCGTCCGACAGGCGCAGCAGCAGCTTTTTGCCGTCCTCGGTTTCCAGCAAAAACTTGCCGTCGCCGGACATCCCCTCGGAGATCTCGGTGATGTGGGCGTCACGGTATTACGGGGGCAGGATGCCGGCGTCGAGCATGGGTGTCTCCTTGTCCGCCCGGAACGCGAAAAGCGCACCGCACATTGCCGTGCGCGTACGCCGGGGAAACGGGGACTTGCCCCGCCGGGTCAGTCCTTCTTGTCCTCGGTTTTGGATTTCCGCTTGGTTGCGGTCTTTTTGGCGGGCGCCGTGGTGGCCTTCTTGGCCGGGGCTTTGGCCGTGGTGGATGTCTTGGGCTTGTCCGCCGCCTTCGTCGCTGTCTTGGGCTTGCTGGCGGCCGTTGCCGTCGTTTTCTTTGCCGTGGTGGACGCCTTGGCATCGGCGGCTTTGGCTTTGGTGTCGGCGGCTTTGGCCTTGGTGGTCTTGGCGGTGGAGGATGCCTTGGCTTTGGTGGTCGTTGCCGCCTTGCCGGCGGTGGTTTCGGCTTTGCTGGCTTCGCTTGCCGCAGCGTCGGCCGCTTCGTTGGTGTTGTCCATCAGGTCCTGCCCGGCATCCAGCAGGCGCTCCGCCGTGTCGCGCACAGCGTCGTCCGCACGGCTTAGCATCTCCTGCGCTTTGAGCACCGCATTGCCCGCGGTTTTGAGCAAATCCTTGTCATCCAGGCCAACTTTTTCCACGATTTTGTGGACGGCGCCCTTGATCGCGTCCACCGGGCCCTGGTTTTTCTTCTTGTTCTCCATGATCACACCTCCGTGAAATAGGTTTCAGTGACGGCCGCTATGAATATACACCCATTCCGCCCTGCTCACACGCCAAAAAACCAGCACAGAAAAAGTGCGGTGTAAATTACATTTGAAGAACGTGAAAAAATTGTTCCGTCTTTTTGATATATGTGATATAATCCACGTTGCTTGTGCATGGGAGCCAGGCGGACGGGAGAGGACAGGGTATGTCGGAACACTGTGAAAACTGCGAGCATCAGGACAAGCTGCTGAAACTGCGGGACATCATTGAGCAAAAGCGCGGCGAACAGGGCGCGCTGATGCCCGTGCTGCAGGGCGCGCAGGAGCTTTTTGGCTGCGTGCCCATGGACGTGCAGAAGTTCATCGCCCAGGAAATGCACGTGACGCTCAGCGAAGTCTACGGCGTGGCGACCTTTTATTCGCAGTTTGCGCTGGAGCCCAAGGGCAAGTACGTGATCAGCGTGTGCATGGGCACGGCCTGCTATGTCAAGGGCAGCCAGGCGGTGCTGGACAAGCTGGGCGAGGTGCTGGGCTTAAAATCCGGCGAAACCTCAGCCGACGGCAAGTTCACGCTGTCCGCCACGCGCTGTTTGGGCGCGTGCGGCTTGGCGCCCGTCATGACCATCAATGAGGATGTGCACGGCCGCCTGACGCCGGAGGCCATCCCCGGCATCCTGGCCACCTATCAGGAAGGGTAGTGCGCGACATCTCGCTGCACCTGATGGACCTGGCGCAGAACAGCATCGCCGCTGGGGCGCGCCTGATCAGCGTTGATCTGGCGTTGGACGACAACGGGGTGCTGACGATGCGGATCACCGACGATGGCCGCGGGATGACGCCCGAAGCCGCGCAGCGGGCGCTGGGGCCTTTCGCCACCACCCGCACCACGCGCAAAGTGGGCCTGGGGTTGCCGCTCACACAGGCCAACGCCCGGTTAACCGGGGGCGATCTGACAATTGCCAGCGCGCCCAACGAGGGCACCACGGTCACCTGCACGTTCTACACCCGGCACATTGACTGCCTGCCCCTGGGGGATCTGGCCCAGACCATTGCCGCCCTCGTGGCGGCCCACCCGGACGGCCCGGACATCGAGCTGTCGCTGACCTCCCCCAAGGGCGAAAGCGCCTTTGGCACTGCAGAAACGCGGGACATCCTGCACCCGGTGCCGCTGGATACCCCGGAGGTTATTGCCTGGATTACGCAGTCCCTGCGCGAGCAGACGGACGTCTTATTTGGAGGAGAACGATGAAATCCATCGCCGAGCTGGAGGAAATCCGCAAACGCACGCTGCAGCGCATCAACCTGCGCCGTGAGGACAAGGAGAGCGAGGTGCGCGTCGTGGTGGGCATGGCCACCTGTGGCATTGCCGCCGGGGCGCGCCCGGTCATGATGGCCTTTGTGGACGAGATCGGCCGCAGGCATTTAAGCCAGGTCACGGTGTCCCAGACCGGGTGCATCGGCATGTGCCGCCTGGAGCCCATGGCCGACGTGTTTCTGCCCGGCGAGGAAAAGGTGACGTACGTGAACCTGGACGCGGACAAGGCGCGGCGCATCGTTGCCGAGCACGTGGTCAACGGCCGCCCGGTCACCGAGTACACCATCGGCAACGCCGAAAACAACAAGCAGCAGGCGTAAGGAGGAAGCATGGAAATCTTTCGTTCGCACGTGCTGGTTTGCGGCGGCACGGGGTGCACCTCATCCGGTTCGGTCAAACTGGTCGACCGGTTGAACGACCAGCTGGGCGAGCTGGGGCTGGACAAGGAAGTCAAGGTCATCAAGACCGGCTGCTTCGGCCTGTGTGAAGCCGGGCCGGTGGTGATCGTCTACCCAGAGGGCACGTTTTATTCCCACGTGCAGACTGAGGACGTGGACGAGATCGTCAGCGAGCACCTGCTCAAGGGCCGCGTGGTGCGCCGGCTGGTCTACCAGGACAAGGGCGACCACCCCTCGGTGGGCAAGTCCCTGAGCGACATTGAGTTTTACAAGCACCAGACGCGCGTTGCGCTGCGCAACTGCGGCGTGATCGACCCGGAGAACATCGACGAGTACATCGCCTTTGACGGGTACCGTGCGCTGACCAAGGCGTTGACCGAGATGACCCCGCAGGACGTGATTGACGAGGTGTCCCGCTCCGGCTTGCGCGGGCGCGGGGGCGGCGGGTTCCCCACCGGCACCAAATGGAAGTTTGCCGCCGCCAGCAAGGACGACAAAAAATACGTGGTCTGCAACGCCGACGAGGGCGACCCCGGCGCGTTCATGGACCGTTCGGTGCTGGAGGGCGACCCCCACGCCATCCTGGAAGCCATGGCCATCTGCGGCTATGCCATCGGCGCGGACGAAGGCTATATCTACGTGCGCGCGGAATATCCCATTGCCGTCAAGCGCCTGAACCTGGCCATTGAGCAGGCGCACGAATATGGGCTGCTGGGGCAGAACATCCTGGGCACGGGCTTCAACTTTGACCTGCACATCCGCCTGGGCGCAGGCGCGTTTGTGTGCGGGGAGGAAACCGCCCTGATGGCCTCCATTGAGGGCCACCGCGGTGAGCCGCGCCCCCGCCCGCCGTTCCCGGCGGTCAAGGGCCTGTTTGGCAAGCCCACCAACATCAACAACGTGGAAACCTACGCCAATGTGGCGCAGATCATTTTGCGCGGCGCGGACTGGTTCCGCACGATGGGCACCGAGCGCTCGGCGGGTACGAAGGTGTTCGCGCTGGGCGGCAAGATCAACAACACCGGTCTGGTCGAGGTGCCCATGGGCACGCCGCTGCGCACGGTCATCTATGACATTGGCGGCGGCATCCCGCACGGGCGCCGGTTCAAAGCCGTGCAGACCGGCGGGCCCTCCGGCGGCTGCATCCCGGCCCGGCTGCTGGACGTGCCCATTGAGTACGACTCCTTGATTGAAATCGGCTCCATGATGGGCTCGGGCGGCATGATCGTCATGGACGAGGACAACTGCATGGTGGACATCGCGCGGTTCTTCCTCGATTTTACCGTGGACGAAAGCTGCGGCAAGTGCACCCCCTGCCGCATCGGCACAAGAAGGATGCTGGAAATCCTCAACCGCATCGTGGAAGGCAAGGGCGAGGAAGGCGACATCGAAAAGCTGGAGCGGCTGGCCACGACCATCGCCAAGACCTCGCTGTGCGGCCTGGGCCAGACCGCGCCCAACCCGGTGCTGTCCACCCTGCGCTATTTCAGGGATGAGTATGAGGCGCACATCAGGGACAAGCGCTGCCCGGCGCACCACTGCCGCAGCCTGATGCAGTACCAGATCATCGACAAGTGCCGCGGCTGCACCGCCTGCGCGCGGGTGTGCCCGGTGCACGCGGTTTCCGGCGAGGTGCGCAAGCCGCACGCCATCGACCAGGACAAGTGCATCAAGTGCGGCGCCTGCTATGACGCGTGCCGGTTTGACGCGATCATCAAGGCGTAGTACAGGAGGATTTCATGTCGGAACAGATGATAAATTTAACCATTGACGGCATTCCGGTGGAGGTGCCCCAGGGCACCACGGTGCTCAAAGCCGCCCGCAAGGTGGGCATCCGCATCCCCACGCTGTGCTTTCTGGAGGAGATCAACGAGATCGGCGCCTGCCGCGTGTGCGTGGTGGACTATGGCGCGCGCAGCCTGCAAGCCGCGTGCGTGCTGCCGGCCACCAACGGCATGAAGGTCAAAACCAACACGCCCGAGGTGCGCGAGGCGCGCCGCACGGTGGTGGAGCTGATCCTGTCCAACCACGACAAGAAATGCCTGTCCTGCGTGCGCAGCCAGAACTGCGAGCTGCAAAAGCTGTCGCTGGAGCTGGGCGTGGCCGATGAAAACACGTTCAGCGGCGAGCAGACCGCGCACCCGATTGACGATGGCTCGGTGAGCATCGTTAGGGACAACAACAAGTGCATCCTGTGCCGCCGCTGCGTGGCCGCCTGCTATGGCACGCAGGCGGTGGGCGTGATCGGGCCGGTCAAGCGCGGCTTTCATACCGCCATTGAGTCCGCCTGGGGCATGGGCCTGAGCGACACCGCGTGCATCGGCTGCGGCCAGTGCATCGCGGCCTGCCCGGTGGGGGCATTGCGCGAGAAGGACGAGGCCTCCTACGTGTGGCGCATGCTGGGCGATGAAACGCTGCACACCGTGGTGCAGACCGCCCCGGCCGTGCGCGCAGCACTCGGCGAGGAGTTTGGCCTGCCCATGGGCACCAACGTGACCGGCAAGATGGCGGCCGCCCTGCGCCGTCTGGGCTTTTCCAAGGTGTTTGACACCGACTTTGCCGCTGATTTAACCATCATGGAGGAGGCCACCGAGCTGGTCGGCCGCATGCAGAACGGCGGCGTGTTGCCCATGATCACCTCCTGCTCGCCGGGCTGGGTGAACTATTGCGAGACCTTCCATCCGGAGTTTTTGCCCAACCTGTCCAGCTGCAAATCCCCACACGAGATGATGGGTGCGTTGGTCAAAACCTATTATGCCGACAAGGTCGGCGTGCCCGCCCAGGATATCCGCGTGGTGTCGGTGATGCCCTGCACCGCCAAGAAGTACGAGGCCGACCGCCCCGAGCTGGCGGGCTCCGGCTACCCGGACGTGGACGCGGTCATCACCACGCGCGAGCTGGCGCGCATGATCAAGTCCGCCGGGATTGACTTTGTCAACCTGCCCGACGAGCCGTTTGACCGCCTGCTGGGCGACTCCACCGGCGCGGCCGTCATCTTCGGCGCCACCGGCGGCGTGATGGAAGCCGCCCTGCGCACCGCCTATGAGGTGTTGACCGGCGAAACGCTGGGGAACCTCGATTTCCACGGCGTGCGCGGCGTCAAGGGCATCAAGGAAGCCACCGTGCAGATCGGCGACCTGGCGCTCAACGTGGCGGTTGCCAACGGCACCGCCAACGCCGGCGAGCTGCTGGACGCGATCAAGCGCGGCGAGAAATCCTACCACTTCATCGAGATCATGGGCTGCCCCGGCGGCTGCGTGACCGGCGGCGGCCAGCCCATCGTGTCCGCGCAGGACCGCATGGCCCGCGACCCGCGCATGGTGCGCGCCCAGGCGCTGTACCAGGCCGACGCCGACATGCCCGTGCGCAAATCCCACGAGAACCCGGAGATCAAGCAGATCTACAGGGACTTTTTGGAGAAGCCCAACAGCCACAAATCCCACGAACTGCTGCACACCCACTACATCGCCCGGCCGCTGTACCACGAGGGCGCGCGGTAACCCTGCAGGAAGCATCGCCCGGTCGGCCAAAGCCGCCGGGCATTTTCTTATCCGCTGTATAAAATCTGTGTGCGCCGGGGTATCCGCAGGTTGCCGCGGTATATTCATCCTATCCAGTTGATTGGATGTGACAGGATGAACGAAAGGAGCGCGGCGCCATGAAGGTTTTGTTCGTATGCGTGCACAACTCGGCGCGCAGCCAGATGGCCATGACGTATTTGAACGCATTGGGCCAGGGGAAATTCACCGCCGAAAGCGCGGGGCTGGAGCCCGGCACGCTCAACCCGCTGGTGGTGGAAGCCATGGCGGAGGCAGGGTATGACATCTCGCACAACCCGGTGCAGTCGGTGTTTGACCTGTTTCGGCAGGGGAGGGATTACGACATGGTGATCAAGGTGTGCGACCAGTCGCAGGGGCAGAAGTGCCCGATATTTCCCGGCGCCAGGGCCAACCTGGCGTGGGACTTCCCCGACCCGTCCACGTTCACCGGCACGCATGAAGAGAAGCTTCAACAGGTGCGCCAGGTGCGCGATCAGATCAAAACGCGCATTGAAGAACTGATCAACGTCCACCAGCCGGGATAATTCGCCAAGGTTTCGATGAACCTTGGGGAAATCCATACAATCAAGTGGTATATCCTGTGGTTGCGCATGCCTTTGGCATCGCGTGCCTGAAAGGAATGACCATGGACAAAATCATTGAGATGACCGGGCTTAAGAAAGCCTACAAGGACGTGCAGGCCGTGCGGGGCGTGGATTTTTACGCCGAGCGTGGAAAGCCGTTCGCGCTCTTCGGGCCCAACGGCGCGGCAAGGGATTGCGAACGAGAAACGCCACAAAAGGAGGCTTTAAGGGTTTTAAGGATGCCGTGTCCATTTCGAGCATGACTTCATCCTCAACCCGTCGCCGCCAGGGAGTGCGTTGCAGGCAAGCGTCCTGACCGCAAACGCCATCGGGGGAGGTTTTAAGGATGCCGTGTAGGTTTTCAGTATGCCCGCATCCTTAAAACCTCGCCGCCAAAAAGTGAGTCGCGGCAAGGGATTGCGAACGAGAAACGCCACAAAAGGAGGTTTTAAGGGTTTTAAGGATGCCTTGTGCTGTGATGCCTTCATACAGACAGAAAGGTAATATAATTATAAAATAAGCCAAAATAGTAAAGTTAATATCCCTTTGGAGAGGGTGGGCATGCAACACGGCCCGAGAGAAGGCTGCCCTCCAATGACCGGGATGATCCGCATCATCGGGGCAAACCTCACGACCCAACCGCTGGGACGACGGAATCGATCCTGAAAACA
>JAGVSV010000275.1 GCA_019137115.1 Bacillota bacterium | reverse complement strand
GCTCATGCGCCCCTGCTGGCCACGCCGGCTCTTAACATCCAGCGCCAGGCGCAGCATGACCTGCTGCACGGCCTGTATGCCCAGGCGCTCCAGGCTTTGCTCATTGGCAAACAGTAGTGCAAATTCCTCCATGCCCGGGGTGATTTCGGTGGATTTCAGCTGGATGCTCACGCGCGTGTGCATCACGCTGCCCGGCGGCAGGCTGCCCGCAGGCAGGGCGGTAACGGCCATGATGCCGTTGAAGGCGGACTCCAGCACCTCCACCATGTCGTACACCTGTGAGCGGTTGGTGATGCGCAGCGGCAGGTGAAAGTACGTTTCGTCCGTGTAGGCGCTGCCGGCCTGCTCCACCAGGATGTCCGGGGTGTCAAGCAGCACGGTGTATTCGATTTCCTCCGGCGCGTGGTAGCCTGCGCCCACGTCCACGCGGGTGGTCACATGCACTTCATCGCTCATGGCCAGCAGGTTCTCAAACAGCGCGGTTTGTTCGGCCGCCGTCCAGGCAAACTGCATGGCCAGGTCATGTACCTGGGTGATGCCCAGCTGGACCAGGCCGGTGCCGTCGTCCTGGGGCGCGATGGGGATGTCGATGCGCGCGGACGCCGTGCCTCCGGCAGGTACCGCAGCGCCCATGCCGGCCGGGATGACCTGGTTGTTGACCGTCAGCCACGCAAGGCTGACCTCTGCGTCGCGCGGGCTTTCGTTTTCAAGCAGCAGGTTTACGTGCAGCGTGTCGGGCGCGATGCGCCCGTCGTCAGTTGCCGCACCCGGCGCGAGCGACAGCAGCGTAACCCGAAGGCCGTCGCTTTCCATCAGCGTGGCGGTGCGCTGGTTTTCATAATCAACCGGCACTTCGCGCGCCGCGGGGCGCCCGGGCGAGGGCACCTCCGCTTGGGTAAAGCGGTCGCCGGACAGCGGCATGAGCTCCGAGGCATACACATGCCCCTGGGTGTCCGTCATGGACATCAGGGTGTAGTAGTTGTACTCATCCAGCGCCAGCGCGTCATACGCGGCGGTCAGCCCGTCGGCCACGCTGAGCACCTGCACCTCGGGGGAGCCGGAGGACACCCAGTCGCCCAGCGGCAGCGGCTCGCCGGTTTCCTCGCGCGTCAGGTAGAAGGTGGTGGTCACCAGATAGACGTGGCTGTATTCGTTCAGGTTGATGTCCAGTTTGCCGGTCATGTTATCATTGGTAGGTGTGGCGATGGCGCCGGTGATGCGCGCCTCCCCGGTATTCCTGTCCACCTGCGCGCGCAGGTCGCCAGGCAATGTGCGGTACTGCCCGTCGGATTCCACGCGCCCGAAAAGCGCCGGGATCAGGTACTGCGCCACGCCATCCAGGTTTTCCTGCTCATACAGGTAGGGGATGACCGTCCGGCCGGTGGCGCTTTCGCCCAGATACAGGATGTTGCCGTCAAAGTTGGGGAACAGCCGCCCCTGCTCGTCCTGGGTGACATCGCTGGAGGTATACACAAGCTGGTACTCCTCGCCGGAACGGTGCGCCAGGATATAGTATTGGGCGCTGTCGTAGTGCGCCAGCTGCTGTGCGTTGGTCTGCACGAAGTAATCCCCGGTGTCCGCATCCAGCTGGATGCTGGGCGCGTCCGCGCCCTTCCAGGACGCCAGGCTGTCGGCCAGAAGGATATCGCCAAAGCGGTCCAGGAAGGACTGGTAGTACGGCGTGGTGCCAAAGTCGCGGTACATCTGCCGCCAGTCGCGGGCGAAGCGCTCCTTGTTGGCAAAGGGGAAGTAGATGGACAGACCCGCGGTCCTGGCGATGTTGGAGCGGTTGAGCAGCACCGCGTCCCGCAGCGCCTCCTTCAGCTGCGCGGTCTTTTGCGGGTACAGCACGCTCAGGTTGTCCGCCAGGTCGTACAGATCCACCAGGTCATACAGGTTGGTGGTGGCCGTGCGGCCGTACTCCTTGGTGGCGTCGCGGCGCCGGGCGATGTCCGAGTACAAGCCGACGGGCAGACCGTGCTGCAGCTCCTCAAACAGGGCATCGGCGCTGTCGTGCACGGCGGCCACGCGGTCCAGATCCAGCAGGGAGTAGGTCACGTCAAAGTCACTGTACGGCGTACCTTCGGCCAGCCCCTCGTAATAGGCAAACGTGGCCTCGATAAAGTCGGTGCCCACGCTTAGGCCGGTCAGCGGCCCCTGGCTTATGTCCTTGAGCGCCGCGTACACCAGGCCGCGGCCGGGCGACACCTCCTCAGAGGCAAACATGTATTTCGCGTGGGGCGCCATCATCAGCGCCACCTCGAGGTTGGCCATCAGGCAGGCGTCAAAAGCCAGCCACTCCAGCCGGTTGTCGCCGACAAAGGGGCTGCTGCGCAGCGCTTGGCGCATTTCCAGCAGCAACAGGCTGTCGCCGCCGTGCAGCTCGTCCACGCCGTAGCCCAGCAGGGGGCCTGCGCCGTGGTTCCACAGGATCAGGCCGTAGGAATCCGCCGGGTAATTCTCATAGCCGTACGTCAGGAAGCTCGCCAGCGTTTGGGCTTCGCCCATGCTGCGGGTGGCTTCCTGGTGCAGCAGCTCGGGCTGCCGGCCGATGACGTTGTAGATGCCCAGGCTGTCCGGGCGGATGATGGGCGAAGCCCAGCGCTGGCTGCCGCCGGTCATCACCAGCAGGTTGACGCGCTGGGTATCATAGTTCGAGCGCAGCATTTCGCTTAGGTTACCGGTGGCCAGAAAGCTGTTGCTTTCAAGGTCGGAGCCCACCATGTACACCATGATGGTCTGGGTGGCAAAACCATCCTGACCGGCTGCCGGCTGGGGCATCAAGGACGCCGCCATGACCAGCGCCATCAGGAACACAAATAAACGGGACACGGAATACAGACCTCCCTTGGTATACGGAACGTTGGGGTAATAAATCCAGCAGCACCACAGACTTACCCCGCCCCACCTGCGGTAGACACGTGACAGAATTACTTAACATATCGGCGTCATGTGTTGATGCTCCCGGCTCCAAAAGACAGCAACGCCGGGGTAGGTTTAGCGAAGACTCCCAGAAAATATCGCGCAGTTTTTATGCGCATTTCACCTGCCACACGCCGTCTTTCACATCCGTCGTCTATCCTTTAAGGCAGCGCATCCGCAGGATGCCCAGAAAGGAAGGAACCGTTCATGAAGCGAATCACAGCCCTTGTACTGGCCGCCCTGGTGATCCTGGCCATCGGTCTGGCCGCCGCCGAAACCGCCGACACCTCCAAGGCGAAGTATGTCTTCTTCTTTATCGGGGACGGCATGAGCAGCCCGCAGACCACCGCCGCGCAGTACTACCTGGGCACCAGGGGCAACCCGGACGCGGACACGCCGATGGCGGCGCCGCTTACGTTCACCCAGTTCCCGGTCAGCGGGCAGATCAACACGTTTGACGCGACCAGCTTCGCGCCGGACTCGGCGTCCACCGCGACCAGCATGTCCACCGGGCACAAGACGCTGTCCGGGTCCATCAACGTAGGCTTCACCCAGGGCGAAAAAGGCCTTGTGCCGGACGCCGAGCAGCCGTTCAAGATCATCACCGAATATGCCAAGGAAGCCAGCATGAAGGTGGGGGTCATCACCTCGGTATCGCTGGATCACGCGACGCCGGCCGCTTTCTACGCCAAGGCGCCCAAGCGCAACGCCTACTATGACATCGCCGTGCAGGGCCTGACCGGCGGCGTGGTGGACTTCCTGGGCGGCGGCAGCTATCTGCAGCCCACCGGCCCTGACAAGGACCAGAAGGATGTGCTGGACGTCGCCAGGGAAAACGGCTTTGCCGTGTACAACACCCGCGAGGAGATCCGCGCGGTTGATGGGAACGCCGGCAATGTGCTGGCCATCTCCCCCGACCTGCAGGACAGCAGCGCGCTGCCCTACGAAATCGACCGCCTGGCGTCCAACGACGGCAGCCTGAGCCTGGCCGAGTTCACCGCCGCGGGCATCCGTGCGATGGAGGGCAATGAAAAGGGCTTCTTCATGATGGTGGAGGGCGGCAAAATCGACTGGGCCGGCCACGCCAACGACGTGGGCGCGGTGATCTATGACATCTATGCGCTCTCCGACGCTGTGCAGGTCGCCGTGGACTTTGCCCGCTCTCACCCGGAGGACACGCTGATCGTGGTCACCGGCGATCATGAAACCGGCGGCATGACGATCGGCTATGCCGAGACGGGCTATGACGTACACATGGACTACCTGCAAAACCAGAAGCTGTCCTATGTGGCGTTTGACAGGATGCTCAGCGACATGGCGGCCAGCCAGGCCAGCTTTGACGATGTAATGGCAGCCGTTGCGGAAAACTATGGCCTGACGCGCGAGGAAGGTTCTGCCCTGAGCCTGAACGCACGCGACATCTCCCGGCTGTCGGCCGCCTATACGTTTGGCATGCTGCCCTCCTCCCAGCGCGCGGGCGTGACGGGGCCGGAGGAAAAGCTGCACTACGGCGGCTACAACCCGGTGTCGGTCACCGCTTCCCACATCCTGGCCAACAAAGCGGGCATTGACTTTTCCAGCTATTCGCACACGGGCGTATCGCTGCCGGTCTATGCCGTGGGCGCAGGCGCAGAACTGTTCAACGGGCACTATGACAACACGCAGATCTTCGACCGCTTTATGGACGCAATGGGGCTGGCCAAGTAAAGCAAGCGCAGGATAAACCAGGCACCGCTGCCCATCGGGTGGCGGTGTTTTTGATTGTGTATGCGCATGCAAAATACCCGCCTTTCGGCGGGCTGAATGGATGTTTTGCTGCGGTTACAGCTCCTTGCGCTCCGGCACATAGCCTTCGTCGTGGATCAGCGGCATGTCCGGGCGATAAGCCTGGCCTTCATCGGTCTGCAAGATGACCAGGATGTCGCCATCCTTGAGGCTGCGCTCATGCGCCAGCATCGTGTCGTCATCCAGTTCCAGGGCGGCCAGTCCGGCCGGGGCCAGCGTGTGCACGCCGGGGTAACCCGCGCCCTGCTGCATCGGGTCATTGGCGACACCGATGGGCAAGATCACGTCCGGGGTCAGGGCGTCTTCGACTTCCTCGGGCAGATCCTCGAGGGTCTCATGCTCGCTCATGGGGACGGCGGCGTCGCGGTACAGGTGGTTGAAGCGGTCGGTGTTGTAGGCCAGCACCGAGACCTGGTCGCGGCGGAAGCCCTGCCGGTACAGCTTGTTGATGGCGTTGAGCGCCTCATCCTCCAGCTTGTACACGGAGATGTAGATCAGCTTGTCCTTTTTGTCCATCCGAATTTCCTCCTTCATGCAGTGGGCATGTTGGTTACGGTATCTGTATACCCGCAAGCATGCGATAAAAAACGCACAGACTAAAAGAAGTTTTAGGTCAGCTGGCGGTGCGCCTCGTCCACCAGCGCCTGGATGCCGCTGTCGGTCGCCTTGCCCGGGCCGGGCAGCAGCTCGGCCAAAAACTCGATGTTGCCCTTGGGGCCGGTGACGGGCGAATACGTCATGCGCCGCGCGCCCCAGCCGATGGTTTCGACAAAGTCCCGGATGCCCGCCAGCACCCTGACGTGCACGGCGGGGTCGCGCACCACGCCGTGCTTGCCCACCTGGTCGCGCCCGGCCTCGAACTGGGGCTTGATCAGGGTGACGATGCGCCCGTCCTCCCCCAAAATATTGGCCAGCACCGGCAGGATCAGCGTGATGGAGATAAACGACACATCCATCACCGCCAACGTGGGCGGTAGCTTGAACTGATCTTGGGTCAGGTACCGGGCGTTGGTGCGCTCCATCACGGTGACGCGCGCGTCCTGCCGCAGCCGCCAGTCCATCTGGCCGTAGCCCACGTCGATGGCATAGACATGCTGTGCGCCGCGCCGCAGCAGCGCGTCGGTAAAGCCGCCGGCGGCGGCGCCAACGTCCAGAGCCACCACGCCCTGAACGGGCACGGCAAACAGCGCCAGCGCCTTTTCGATCTTCTGCGCGCCGCGGCTGACAAACGGGTTGTCCTCCCCGCGCACGGTCAGGGGCTGATCAGCCGGGAGCAGCTGCGCGGGCTTGTCCACGCGCACCTCGTCCACATAAACGCGCCCGGCCATGATCAGCAGGCGCGCTTTCTCGCGGCTGTCGGCCAGGCCCTGCGCGTGCAGCAGCACATCGGCGCGCTGCTTCATGCGGTTTTTTCGATGGCCTGGGTCACCCGGTGGGCGATGGACGCGCCGTCCAGCCCGTGCTGGCACAGCAGCGCCCCACGGTCGCCGTGGGCGGCAAAGGCATCCTCCAACCCCATCATGTATGCGGGGCCGGGCAGGCCGTGCTTCAAGCAATGTTCCGCCACCGCGCTGCCAAAGCCGCCGGCCAGCACATGCTCCTCCACGGTCATGAAGGGTGCGCCGGACTGCGACAGTTTCTTTATCAGCGCGTGATCCAGCGGCTTGGCGCTGTTGGCGGCGATGACGGCGGCCTGCACGCCGCGCTGCTGAAGGGCGCGCGCGGCGACCAGCGCCTCGGCCACGATGGAGCCGGAGGCAACCAGCGCCACATCCTGCCCTTCCTCCAGCACCTCCCATTGCCCGGGCACAAACTCCCCGTACGGATACTTGGCCTGCACCACGGCCTCGGCGCGCGGGTAGCGGATCGCCACGGGGCCTTCCTGTTCCAGCGCCCAGGGGATCATCTGCTGTAATTCCGGCACACAGCGTGGGGTGAGTACCGTTACGTTCGGAATCATGCGCAGGTAGGACATGCCGAACACCCCGTGGTGGGTGGGGCCGTCCTCGCCGCCGATGCCGGCGCGGTCCATCAAAAAGACCACCGGCAGGTTCTGCACGCAGACATCCACGATCAGCTGGTCAAAGCCGCGCTGCAAAAAGGTGTCATAGATCGCCACGAACGGCCGCAGCCCGCCGCGCGCCATGCCGGCAGCCATGGTCACCGCGTGTTCCTCAGCGATGCCCACGTCAAACAACCGCTCCGGGTGCCGGGTCTTGAACGGCATCAAGCCTGTGGATTCCGCCATGGCCGCGGTGATCGCCACGATGCGCCCGTCCCGGTCGGACAGGTCCGCCAGCAGTTCCCCGGCCGCCGCGCCGAAGGACTGCCCCACGCTGCGCACCTTGGGCGAGCCATTGTGCCGGTCAAAGGGCTGCACGCCATGCATGCGCGCGGGCTCGCTTTCGGCCGGGCTGTACCCCTGCCCCTTTTTGGTCACGATGTGCAACAGCACCGGGCCTTGCAGCGCCTGCGCGCGGCGCAGGAACGCCTCCAGCCCCTTTTCGTCCTGGCCGTCCACCGGGCCCAAATACCGGAACCCCAGGGCGCTGAAAAACCGGTCATGCACAAACACATTGCGCAGGTGGTTCTTGAACCCCTGCAGCGCGTGGTGCAGCGGTTTGTCCAGCAGCGGCATGCGTTTCAACACGTTTTCCACCGCGCGCTTGGCGCCCAGCCACCCGCGGCTGGTGCGCAGGCGCGTCAACTGGTTGGACAGCGCGCCCACGTTGGGCGATATGCTCATCTGGTTGTCGTTCAAAATCACGATCAGGTTCGTTTTGCCGCTGCCGGCGTCGTTGAGCGCCTCATAGCACAGCCCGCCGGGCCCACCACCGCTACAACGTGCCCGTCCCCGCCCATCAGGTCGCGCGCGCGCGCCAGCCCCAGCGCCGCCGAAATCGCGGTGGACGCGTGGCCGGTGCCATAGGCGTCGTGCGGGCTTTCGTCGATGCGCGGAAAGCCGCTGATGCCGCCAAACTGGCGCAGGGTGCCCATCCGCTCGCGGCGGCCGGTCAATATCTTGTGCGTGTAGCACTGGTGCCCCACATCAAATACGATCTTGTCCCTAGGCGTGTCAAACACGCGGTGCAGCGCCACGGTCAGCTCCACCGCGCCCAGGTTGCTGGCCAGGTGGCCGCCGCATTGCGCGACAGCTTCGATGATGGCCTCGCGGATTTCCGGCAGCAGCGCCTGCACCTGGCAGTCAGATAAGCGCTTTAAATCCTCCGGGGAATGAATGTCGGACAGCATGGTTCGCTCCTTTGGGTAGTCACAAGGATTATACCACGCTTTTCGCGCCTGCTTTCTCCAGCAGGTACGTGACCACCTCGTG
>JAGVSV010000037.1 GCA_019137115.1 Bacillota bacterium | reverse complement strand
CTGGGCGCCGGATTCAATGCCCGCCAGCAGCGTGGCTAAATACACCTGCCCGGCGCACAAAAACTCCACCGCCGCCACCAGCGCCGCCACCAGCGCGGTGGACACCCACAGCGCGCGCTCGCTGGACAGCATGCCGCGCATGGTGTCGTGCAGGTACCGCCGCGCGCCCCGCGGCAGCTGGTTTTTCACCTGCCCCAAGTCCTGCCGGCGCACGGCCAGCGCGTCCCAGACGTTCAGAGCGATCAGCGCCAGCCCCACCACGGTCACCACGACCTTGAGCGCCAGCGGCAGCCAGTGCGGGTTCCACAGGCGGAAAACGCTGTAGAACAGCGTGCCGATCAGCCCACGGTCACCACGACCTTGAGCGCCAGCGGCAGCCAGTGCGGGTTCCACAGGCGGAAAACGCTGTAGAACAGCGTGCCGATCAGCAGGTAGGTCAGCAGTTTCGTGCCCAGGTAGATGCCGGCAAATACGCCCACCTTGCGGTCCATGGACACCAGCACCGTTAAGAAGAACAGCAGCATGCCCAGCGCGCAGGGGTTGAGTCCCCCCACCAGCCCCGCGCCGACGGCGAAGCGAACTGATGTCCGCGTCCGCCGCCTGCGCCACCATCGTGCCCACGGCGTCCCCGCGCCCCAGGCGGAAGGTGAGCGAGCGCGCGATGGTTTCCGCGCCGCTTAAGTAGGTATCCCGCAAAAACACGATCGGCGCGGTGCGCTTGTTCTGCGGCACGTCGTAGCGGTCAAACAGGCTTTGCGCCAGCCCCAGGTCGCCCCCGATGTCCACGGAGACGACCCGCACCGGCGAATCAAACGTGTACGCCCCGCGTGTAACCTGCACGGTCTCCGGCAGCGCGTCCAGCGCGGCCTTTGCGGTTGCGCAGCTTTCGCAGGCGGTCACATACAGGTAGTAGATCAGGCTGGTGGTGTCATCGCCCTGGGCAAAATCCCGGGGCAGTGCGGTGCGGATGGCGGTGGACCCGGCATACCACTGGTCGCCCATCACCACGAAGGGCAGCAGCCGCTGGTCGTCCGGTACGTTCAGGCGCTCCATCGTTTCGTCAAAGACCGCCCGCGCGTGCCTGTCCACCACGTTGTAGCTGTTGTAGGCGTAGTTCTTGAGGTCGTCCCCGCTTAAATGCTTAAACTCCTCCATGAAGTCCGTTTCGGGGTGGCAGCTGCCGCAGTAGTTCTCATAGAAATAGTCCACCGGCGGGCGGGCGTCCTCCGCGGATGCGAAGGGAATGACCAACAAACCCAGCATCACCCCCAGGGTTAACAGGGCACGCAGGCGCCGTGTCATCATCCCTTGATCGCGCCGATCATGATGCCGCGGATAAAGTATTTCTGCACAAAGGGGTAGATGGCCAGGACGGGCGCGGACGCCACCACGATCAGGGAGAACTTGAGCAGTTCGCGCATGCCCTGCGCGCGCTCCATCGCTTCCACCGAGACCATCATGCTCGCGTCGATCTCGTTCATGATCAATATGTTGCGCAGGATGATCTGCAACGGGTACTTGTCCTGGCTGGACAGGTAGATCAGCGCGTCAAAGTAGCTGTTCCACTGCCCGACGGCAAAGAACAGGGACAGCGTGGCAATCAGCGGCACCGACAGCGGCAGCACGATGCGCCACAGGAAGCCGATGTCGCTGCAGCTGTCCAGGTCGGCGGCTTCGGCCAGCTCTTCCGGGATGGTGGTCTGGAAGTAGGTGCGCGCCACGATCATATAGTACACGCTCAGCGCGTTGGGGATGATCAGCGCCAGGCGGGAGTTGACCAGACCTACCCGCTGCACCACCAGATACGTGGGGATCAGGCCGCCGCTGAACATCATGGTGAACGTGAAAAACGCCATCAGCGTGCCGCGCCCGAACAGCTCCCTGCGGGACAAAGGATAGGCCGCAAGAATGGTGACAACCAGGCTGGCCAGGGTGCCAAACACCATGTAGATAAAGGAGTTCATAAAGCCGGTGCCCAGCTGCGGGTTGCCGAACACCGCCTGATAGCCGATCAGCGTGGGCTCCACCGGCCAGAGGAACACGCGCCCCGCCACCACCGCCGACGCGCTGGAGAAGGACGCCGCCACGATATACACCAGCGGAATCAACACAACCAGCAGCATCGCCCACAGGAAAAAGCCGTTGATGGTCAGCAGCACCTGGTCGCTGTAGGGCTGCTTGATGTGGTTCCTTCGGTGGGTCGCCGG
>JAGVSV010000188.1 GCA_019137115.1 Bacillota bacterium | reverse complement strand
ATCACGCCGGTAGCGACGTAGTTGGCCATGTCAAACTCCGCCAGCTTTTCGCCAAAGAAGAAGGGCATCAGGATGTACATGTTGGACAGAACGCCCGCGATCACCATCAGCACAATGCCAATGCCCATGCCGATCAGCGCGGTTTTCTGCGTGCGGTTGACACGGTACATGAGCATCGCGGGCAACAGGTAGCTGGCGCCCACGATCATGTTGGCGATTTCGCCCACGCCCGCCGTGGTCGAGCCCAGCAGATGCGCCAGGTTGGTCAGCGTCAGCGTGATCAGTCCGGCAACCGGCCCCAGTGCGAAGCCTGCCAGCAGCATGGGGGTAAACGAAAAATCGAGTTTGAGCCAGGGCGCGAAAAACGCCAGCGGGATTTCCGGGAAGTAACTCAGGATGATGGCCAGCGCGGTCAAAAGCGCGGTGTAGGTCAGGTACAGTGTGCGGTTCTTGGTCATTTGGATGTCTCCCTTCAAAAATCGCCCCCGAAACGTGCAGGGGCGAATCAAGAAGACGTATGCCAACTTCTTTCATCCAGACTGTACTGTCGGCCATGGAATCTCACCATGTCAGCCTTTCGGCTCGCGGGCTTTACCGCCGGTGGGGACTTGCACCCCGCCCTGAAGCTGTTTCGTATGCAGTTGCCCGGATGGTAGCACCCACGCAGTCCTCTGTCAAGTGCGGCAAAATGTTAACATTAACAAAAAGCCACCGCGCCCTGGTTGCGCACATCCAGCACCTGGCATGCCCCGGCGCCGAACGCGCCGTCCAAGCGCGTGACAAATGTCTCCCGCAAGGCATCGGGCACCACGTTCAGCGTGGTGCCGGCAAAGCCGCCGCCGTGCACACGCCTGGCGCCCTGCCCATCAAGCACAATCTCCGCCAACGCCAATGCCACGGCCATGGGCTGGTGGCGCACGGAGGCGTAGATGTTCTGCAGCCATTCCCAGCTACTTTTGCCAGAAGCATTGACCCGCGCCAAAAACGCGGGCAGGTCATCATCCTGCAGGGCCTTCACCGCGGCATCCACGCGGTCGTTCTCCTGATAAAAGTGCATCGCGCGCAGCACCGCGCGGTCGCCAAGGGCATCGCGCAGTTCGGGCAATCGCCTGTACATTTGCTCGCGCCCCACATCGCGCAGGACCTTTTTGTCAAGGAAACTGGCAACCTGCTCCATTTCCGAACGGATGGCCGCGTACTCCGCCACCAGGTCATCGTGGCTGCCGCCGGTGTTGACCATGATCAGCGTGTGGCCGCGTTTGGCGAAGCTGTACGAAAGCGGCGCAATGACCGGTGTGGCCCCGCCAAAGTCAATGGCCACCAGGCCGCCTACGCTGGACGCCATCTGATCCATCAGCCCGCAGGGCTTACCGAAGAAAACGTTCTCGGCGTACTGGGCGATCTGCGCGCGCAGCACCGGTGGCAGGGTGAACCCATTGTACAGCCGGTCGATCACGCCCACGATCATCACCTCATAGGCGGCGGAGGAGGACAGCCCGCTGCCGCCCAGCACGTCGCTGGTCACCACCGCGTCAAAACCGCCGATGGCGTACCCCAATTCCTTCATTCGAGCCGCCACGCCACGCACCAGCGCCGCGGAAGTACCCCTTTCCTGCTCCTGGGGCTCCAACGCGGACAGATCCGCAGACACTGCCGGGTACCCATCGGAATGGACTCGCGCGAGCGTGTCATCCCGCGGGGACGCCACCGCCAGCGTGTCGAGATTAACCGCCGCCGCGAGCACCTTGCCGTGGTTGTGGTCGGTGTGGTTGCCCACGATTTCCGTGCGCCCCGGGGCGCTTACGATGCACAGGCGATCGCGCCCACCAAAGGCCGTTTCGTGTTTGTCGATGAGCGCAAGGTACCGGCGCGTCTGTGCTGCCTGATCGCTTGAGCCGTACAGCTCCGCCAGTCGGCTCAGCCCATCGCTGGTTTGGAGAAATTCGCGCAACTCATGGTGCCGCATTCGCAACCTCCTGCCGCTGGTCGAGCAAACCCTGCCAGAAGGCCATGAACTGCTTTATGCCCAAATGATCCAGCTCCGCTTCAAACGCCGCGAACTGTTCTTCCGTCAGCGCCCATTCCCCGATGGTCCAGCGCCCAATCGATTCATCCACGTACCGGCCGATCGCGGCCTGCAGGGGCGCGATTTCGTCCATCTGCGCCTGCGTCAGCGCAAACGTCGGGAACGGGTTGGTGGCGACCGCAGCCACGATGTCAATCTGCTCGGATATCTGTCGTACAGTGGGGTCGGAGAACCTGCGCTGGAACGCGTCATTGGACGCGCCGGGCAACGCGGTGCCGGTCATGATGCCGGATTCGGACAGGTAGCCAGGCTGGGAGGCCGCGTCAGTCTTGCGCCAGGTGCCGTCGCCGTCCACCACATAGTCCACGCCTTCCTGACCCGCCAGCGACAGCGTGGCGCCTTCATCGCCATACAGATAGTCCACCCAGGCCAGCGCGGCGCCGGGGTCCTCGCAGGCGGCGGTAATGGCAAAGGTGCCCGTTGTGATCGGGTCAGCGATCGCGCGGTATACCTGCTTGCCCTCATAGGTGAGCGGCGGCACCACGCGGTAGCTGTTGGCCCGTTCGCTGGGCAGGATGCTCGACACCAGCGGCGCCATCAGCGTGCCGTACACAGGCGTCGCTTTGGCATCGGTGACCCGGCGCAGCGCATCCACGGTGGTAAAGCCATCCTTGTCCAGCAAGCCGCGGGCGTACAGGTCATTCAGCCATGTCATAAACGGGCGGAATTCCGGCGTCAACGGCGCAAATACGGCCTGTCCGTCCTGTTCATACAGGTTGAAGTCGTTGGCAATCAAGCCAAACGCGTGGCCCAGGTATTTGAGGTCATACGCGCCCATGAACGCCAGCGGCTTTTCGTCCGAGCGGCCATTCCGGTTGGGGTCGCCGGTCTTGAACGCTTCCAGCACCTGGGTTAGCTCCTGCGCGTTGGTGGGCATGTCCAGGCGAAGCGTGGTCAGCCAGTCTCGGTTGATCCACAGGCTGTTTTGTGCGGGCGATTCGTTGATGTATGGAAGCGCGGCAATCTGTCCCCCAGGCAGCGTGATGGCCTGCGCAATGGCGGGGTTCTCCGCCATCAGCTTGGCCAGGTTGGGGGCATATTGCGGGATCAGCGGTTTCAGGTCGATCAAAATCCCGCGCTCCACAAGATCGATGGTTTCTGCCGGAGACAAGTCGGCCTTGAACAGCACGTCCGGCAGGTCGCCGGTGGTGTTCAGTTCCGCCAACGCCTTGTGGTAATCCGCCTGTTGGGTATATTGCCGGAAATCAAACGTCACCCCGGTGCGCTCCGCCAGGCGCGCAAAAAATAGGTTCGTCGACCAGTCGCGATAGGTTTCCTGGTGATCATAGCCCATCAATGTGAACGCGGGTTTATCCTGTGCAAGCGCCGCAGACGGCAGCAGGATCGCCAGGGCAAGCAAAACAATCATTATTCTCCGCACGGTGTTCCCTCCTTGAAATCTGTGTGCAATTATACCTGTACCGCCTGGCTTTGCCAACCCAAGGCTACCCGTTGAGCAGCAGGGACAGCCCATACAGGATGGCCAGATGGCCGGGATATGCGGCATAGGAGAGCCATTTGGGGATGCGGATGCCGCTGCGGGTTTTGATGACCATCAGCGGCAGCGCGAGCAGCGCCAACCCCTGCAGGCGAAGGAAGGGGTACAGCACATCCAGCGCCGCCTTGAGCGGCCATGGAGTGCCCAGCGAATCCCGGGGCAAGCCAAGCAGGCTCTGCACCGGCGTGGAGCTGCTGCCCCAGTACAGGCAGAAAGCCACCATCAGCGCGGACAACCCGCCGGGCGTTGTGCGCGCCAGATACATCAGCTGAATCAGCAACACGCCGCGCCAGCCGTAATCCATCTGAATGGACGCGGACAGAAGCAGCGCCAGCGCCGGCGCCCAAAGCTGGCTGCCGTACCGGCGCACGCGCATGCCGATGACGCCCACCAGCCCCAGGAACAGTGTGAACACCACGTTCAGCTCCAGCAGCGCGTGGCGCAGCGCCAGCATGTACGCACCCTGGCAGACCACCGCCAGCACCAGCAGGCGCAGCGCGTAACCGCGCAGATCGCGCGTGAACACTGCCCCCACTACAATGCCCCAGCAGAACAGCGGGAAGGCAATTCGGCCGATCACGCGCAGCCAGAGCAGGGACGGAAAGAAGATCACCCCGACATGGTCCACGATCATCGTCAGGATGGCCACGGTACGGATCAAGCCGGAGTCCGTGTTGACGCGGGCCAGTTCCTGCCCAGCGGCGTTTTTGGATAATGACATGCGCATACCCTCCGCAGGCAGTATATCCCCAGCGGACGGCAGGCACAATCCTCGCCTGGAAATGCTTTACGGATATGCGGTTTTTTGGTACCCTGTTTGGGAAAGGGGCGGAGGACTTGGAGCGGACGGATGTCGCGGTGCAGGCCGTGGTGCTTGCGGCGCGCACGATCCTGGAATCGGGCGGTGAAACCTACCGCGCCGAAGAAACTGTTATGCGCATGTGCAATGCCTTCGGCATGCCCGACGCCGAAATCCTGGCGTTCCCCACCGGCTTTACCCTGGCGGTGCGCAAGCCGGACGGCGGTACGGAGACGCGCGTTATGCGCATCCAGCACCGCCGGATCAATCTGGGTATGATCAATGATGTCAACACCGTGTCGCGCAACGCGGTGGCCGGCAGGTTGACGGCGGAAGAGGCGCTGGCCGCGATTACCGACCTGCGCGCCCATCCCCTGCCACCCGCGCCCCGGCAGATTGCCCTGTTTGCGCTGGCTGCCGGCGCGTTTTCGGTGATGTTTGGCGGGGGCATCAAGGAGTGCCTGATGTGCTGCCTGGTGGGCGCGGTGATGCAGGCATGCATGCCGCTGTACGCGATCGCTCGGCTGCCCTTGCTGCTGGTGTCCCTGGCATCCGGCGTGCTGGCGGCGGGCTTGTCGGGGCTGCTGCTCTCCCTGTTTGGCGGCGGACAGGCCGCCGTCATCAGCGGCGCAATCATGCCGCTGCTGCCCGGACTGTCCATGACCAACGCCGTGCGCGATACGATGCGGGGCGACCTGCTGTCCGGCATGGCGCGCGCCACCGAAGCGCTGTTGAGCGCCGTGATGCTGGCCGCGGGCGTCGCGGTCGTGCTGATGCTGTAGGTGCGCATGAACATTTTTGTGCAGTGTTTCGCCTGTATGCTGGCCACCATGTTCTTTGGCATGCTGCTGGGCCAGCCGCGCCAGACGCTGCTGCACACGGTGCTGATCGGGCTGAACGCCTACGTGCTTTATTTGTTGCTGGATGGCTCTGTGCTGGCATTTTTCCTGTGCGGGCTGCTGGCCGGCCTGCTGTGCGAATTGACCGCGCGCCTGAAGGGCATGGCGACCACGCTGTTTTTGATCAGCGCGATCATCCCGGTGGTGCCTGGCCTGGGGCTGTACCGCACGATGATGTTTGTGGCCGCGGCGGATTATCCCCACGCCCTTCAGGTGGGCACCGAAACGCTGGTGGGCATCGGCGCCATCGCACTGGGGCTGACGATTGCCACCGCCATCTTTGCCAACATCCGTTTTCCTTCCACCAACAACGAACGAAACGAACAAGGAGACTTGCATGCACGTCCTGATCACCAACGATGACGGCATTTCCGCCCCCGGTATCCTGACGCTGGCGCGCGTTGCGGTGGCGCATGGCCACAAGGTGACGGTGTGCGCGCCGCAAAAACAGATGAGCGCCACCGGCCACCACTTGACCATGATGGACCCTTTGCTGGTCTGGGATTTTGACATCCCCGGCGCGCGCGCCTATGCGGTGGAGGGCACGCCGGTGGACTCAGTGCGCATCGGGCTTAGCCTGGCGGATGAGCCGGTGGATTTTTGCCTGTCGGGCATCAACGACGGCCACAACGCAGGCACCGCGATCTACTACAGCGGCACAGCAGCTGCCGCCCGCGAGGCGTCCATGCTGTACATCCCGGCGATTGCGGTGTCGATCGAACGCGGCGCGGACGAAACCATGCGCCAGAATTTGGCCGAGATCACGATGCGCATTGCGGCGCATATCATGGATCATCCCCTGCCGCGCCTTACCTTCTGCAACATCAACGCGCCGGCGTTGCCGGTTGATCAGCTCAAATCCCTCGCGCTGGCCGAAATCAGCCAGAGCTTTTATCTGGACGGGTATGAGATGCGCACCAACCCACGCGGGGTGAGCTATTTCTGGATGAAGGACAGCGAGGTCACCGAAAAGCCGCTGCCTGGCACCGACCAAGCACTGCTTGAACAGGGGCACGTCACCTGCTCATTTGTGGGGCCTTATGCGCAACACAATGACGACTACCGTGACTTGCCCTATACCGTCGGCACACAGCCATCCGGGGAACAGCCATGACCCAACCCAACGACATCATCAGCCGGCTCAACCTCTCCTCCGGGCGGCTGAGCAAAGGACACCGCAAGATCGCGCAGTTTATCGAGGAGCAGTACGACAAAGCCGCGTTCATGACCGCCGCGCGTCTGGGCAGGTTGGTCAGCGTCAGCGAAAGCACGGTGGTGCGCTTTGCCAACGCGCTGGGATATGAGGGCTATCCACAGATGCAAAAGGCGCTGCAGGAGATCGTGCACCACCGGCTGACCTCCTCCCAGCGCCTGGCGATGAGCGCCAGCGTGGACGCCAGCGACCTGCCCGATGTGGTGCTGCGCACGGACCTGAACAACATCCGCGCCACGATTGACGAAATCGACCGCGAAGCTTTTGCCGCGGTGGTGGACGCCATTGCATCGGCGCGCACGATCTATGTGCTGGGGCTGCGCTCCGCGGCGCCGCTGGCGCAATTCCTGAGCCACTATCTGCAGTTCATCTTTGACGATGTGCGCCTGTTCAACGGCATGGGCGGCGATGTTTTTGAGGCCATCGCCCGCATCAGCCCCAGGGACGCGCTGGTGGCCATCAGCTTTCCCCGTTATTCCAGCCGCACGCTGGAATCCATGGGCTTTGCGCGCTCGCGCGGCGGCAAGGTGATCGGCATCACGGACGGGCCGTTAAGCCCGCTGCACGAGGTGTCCGACCTGTGCCTGGACGCGCGCACGGACATGGTGTCGTTTGTTGATTCGCTGGCCGCGCCGCTGTCGCTGATCAACGCATTGCTGGTTGCGCTGGGCGTGCGAAATGCCGAAAAATTAACCCACAACCTGCGCAACATGGAGCAGATCTGGGATACCTACCGCATCTATGACGCAAAGCAATAGGCATGTGATCGTCGTGGGCGGCGGCGCCTCCGGCATGATGGCGGCGCTGTTTGCCTTGCGCGCGGGCGCCAGCGTGACCCTCTTTGACCACAACGAAAAACTGGGGCGCAAGCTGTACATCACCGGCAAAGGCCGCTGCAACGTAACCAATGCCTCTGACCGGGAGACATTTCTGCGCAACGTGCCGCGCAACCCCCGCTTTTTGCACGCTGCGCTCAGCTGCCTGTCGCCGGACGGGCTGATGGCGCTGCTGGCGGAGCTGGGGTGCCCCACCATCGTGGAGCGCGGCCGCCGCGTGTTCCCGGAAAGCCAGAAGGCATCGGATGTGACCCGCGCGTTGTCGCGCGCCATCGCCCATGCCCACGTCCGGCTGGGCACCGGGGTAGCTGCGGTCAACGTTGAGGACGGAAGTGTGGCCGGCGTGACGCTGGCAGACGGCAGCAGCGTGACAGCGGACGCCGTAATCCTTGCGACCG
>JAGVSV010000167.1 GCA_019137115.1 Bacillota bacterium | reverse complement strand
CCCCGGCGGTGCAGGAACACCCCGAATGGTTCAGCGGTTCCCACGGCGCGCAGCGGCGCTACCGGCTGGAATTGCCCGAGGCACGGGCGTATCTGTTTGGCGAAATGTGCCGGTTGGTGGATACGTACGACCTGAAATGGATGAAGGTGGACGCCAACCAGGTGTTTGAGGAAAGCGACGACGGTTTCTACGACTACTACCGGCACTGGTACGGCCTGGTGGCGGCGCTGCGCGCGCGGTACCCTGACCTGTACATCGAAGGGTGCGCCAGCGGCGGGATGCGCGCCGACCTGGCGGCAATGTCCCATTTTGACGGCTTCTTTCTGTCCGACAACGTCAACCCCTACGACGTGGCGCACATCTCGCAGGGCGCCATGATGCGCCTGCCGCCCGGCAAGCTGGAGCGCTGGGCCGTGATGCGCACGGTGGACGGCCTGCCCGAATACCCCAAGCCCATCGAGGACAGCGCCGCGCGCACCATCGTGCCCAAAGAGGCGACGTGGGACAATTTCCTGACGGTTGACCCCAGCTTCCCGCTGGCCGTGGGGCTGATGGGCATTTTGGGGTTCAGCGGCGATGTGCACCACATGTCCGAACGCGCAAGGGTGCTGTCCCGGCAAGCCGTGGCGGTGTTCAAAACGTACCGCGCCCTGCTGAGCAGCGCGGTGGGGTATCTGCTGACCCCCGAAGCGCCGTTTGGCCGCAACGATGTGTGGGTGGGGACGCAACGGTCATCCGGTGACGCGCATCTGGTCTACGCGTTCCGGATGGACGCGCGGGCGGCGCGCTGCACGCTGCATCCGCGCGGGCTGGAGAGCGGCGCAACCTACACCCTGCGGCGCATCTTCCCGGAGGATGGCGGTGTGCGCACCGCGACCGGCGAACAATGGATGGCGAATGGCGTCCCCGTGGCGCTGGAGCCCGGCTGTGCGGCAGTGTATCTGCTTGCGCGGCAGTCCGCAGCAATGCCAAACCGCGGTAAATGACCTTGAACCTGGAAACCGACCGGCTGCTGATCCGGAACCTGATCGACGACACCCAGCGCATCTTTGTTCGGTTCAACGAGCGGCTGAAGGAGAAAGTGAAGCGCGCACAGTAGGGGGCACGCGAAACAAGTTGTACGTTTTGTGTGAGAATTGCTCCCAACGATGCTTACAATGCCCGCGCATGTGGTACAAGTTATGCGTGGGCATTGACCCACTGAATTGCGAATGGAATGGGACTGCGAAAGGAGAGAGACCGAAATGGCGAAGAAACTGTTCAGCCTGTTGGTGGCCGTGTCGCTGATGCTGGGCGTTGCGACGGCGCTCGCGCTGGAAAGCTCGCCTGCGGGCTCCCCCGAATTTGAAGTAACCTCCGTGATTGTGCCGGGCTAACTGGTGGTATACGCCGGGGAACCGCTGGAACTGACCGCGACCACCACCTGGACCAGCAACAAGAACGAGAACCAGACCCTGCGCTTCGTTTCCGACCGCTGGCAGGGCGTGGACACCCCGCTGCCCGCCCATGAGGCCGAATTGGTCATCGAAGGCGAACCCGCGGCGGAGCCCAACCAACGCCAGCGCGCGTTTGTGAGCACCGCGGGCCTGGTCATCGGCGAGGAGCCGGGCGAGTATGACGTGGTTGTACGCTATGAGATCACGCTGGAGCACGATTCCTCCGGCAAGCGCACCTATTTTACCACCGCCGAAACCGCCGTCATCACAATCACCGTGATGGAAAAGGCCGAGGAAGAAGACGCGACCGCCACCACGCCGCCGGAGGGCACGCCCCTCAACCACGGGCAGATCGTGTCCACCTGGGCGCAGTGGAAGCAGACCAAGGGCAACAAGAACTCTCTGGCCGGCGGCCCGGGCGTCTGCCGCTCGCTGGTGTGGTACAAAACCCAGGTGGAATACGGCACCTTCTACACCAAGCAGGAGGTCATCGACTACCTGGAAAGCATCTACGAGCCCGCCCCCCAAAAGCCGGGCAAGGACAAGGCCCCCAACCCCAACAAGGGCCCCGGCAACAACAACAGCAACAAGTAACGTCCATATGGCGGATGGAATTCGCCCTCCGCCAGAATGGAGCAGCCTGCGTGCATAATTGGGCACGCAGGCTGATTATTTGCAAGTTTCGGAACGGCAACTTGTATGGAAGTAGTTTTGCGGGCAGGAAGCGGTCGAGGGCACAATACTTAACAGGTGTCGTGATGAAAAACTTTTTTCAACATTTGCAGGAAACTGTTTGGCAAACGCATTTTCGGTGTATACAATCCATGTAATTCCAGCAACCTGTGCTGAAGCAAAGAGGAGGAACTGGACATGGACGTGACAACCATTCTCATCTGGATCGTGGTGGGCGGCATCGCGGGCTGGCTGGCTGGCATCATTGTGAACAAGGAAAGCGGCCTGTCGGTGCGTGACATCGTGGTTGGTATCGTGGGCGCCATCATCGGCGGCTTCCTGTACCAGCAGTTCGGTGGCGCCGGCGACGTGACCGGCATCAACGTGGGCTCGATCCTGGTGGCGTTGGTCGGCGCAGTTGTGCTGCTGCTGATCATCCGCCTGGTCAAGCGGGCCTGAGCCAACCCGGGACATCCATTGAGCCCGGCTGCAAACGCGGCCGGGCTTTTGCCTGCCAACAAGGCCCTCCTGGTGGAGGGTTTTGTTGGATCAGGGGTTGCAGGCGTGCGTTGTTTACGGCCTGATCTGCTGCGCCAGGTAGTTCTGGATGCCCATCTGCTCGATCTGGTCCTGCTGTTCCTCGATCCAGTCGATGTGCGCTTCCTCATCCTTCAGGTGGGCTTCAAACAGGTCCTTGGTGACACGGTCGTTGACCTCCGCGCACAGCGCGGCGCCCTCGTTGTACCCCTTCTGGGCCACCATCTCCGCAGCCAGATCGTTCTTCATCATGGCGGGCACATCCTTGCCGATGTTGATCTTGTCCAGCGCGCTGACGATGGGCCGCCCCTCCAGAAACAGGATGCGCGCGATCAGCGCCTCCGCGTGCTTCATCTCGGTGATGGAGCGGCCGCGCAGGTAGTCGTGCAGCACGTCATAGCCCCAGTCCTCGCACATCTCGGCATGCACGAAGTACTGGTTGATGGCCGTCAGTTCGTCCTTCAAGTTGGCATTGAGCGCATCGATCACTTTTTGGTTGCCCTTCATTGAAAAGCGCCTCCTTTTGTCTATTCCCATGGGCTATGCGAATTATAACCCTGCCTTGGCCGGAATTCAACAGGTGGGTGAAAATTGTTCCAGGCACCGGACTGGCTTCCGGCTGCCGCTCGCGGCCGCCTTTGCTGCATTCCTTTGCTTTCATTGACAGTTGCTGACAAAACGCCTTACAATGGCAGCACATGATCATCAAAGGGCGTTGCCCCATTTTTGGAGGTGTGCTGTGAACATCGGAACCATCACCTGCTCGTACTATATGCTGATCTATGGCTACAAAAAACCCGACCCCTTCCACTGGGGCGCCATGTGCGACAAGTACCGGGCGGAGTTTGGGAAGGACGACTTTTTGAAGCTCGCCCGGCAGATCAGGGACGCCGGGTTTGACGGCATCGAAATCTGGGAGCCCACGTTTTCCCACAAGGTGTATACGATAAATGACGCGCGCGCCATCAAAAAAGAGCTGGACGCGATCGGCCTCCATCACGTGGTGTACTGCATCGGCGGGTGGGGCGGGGGCGATTTGGACCAGATCGAGCCGGCCTACGCGTTTGCCAAAGCGCTGGGCGCACGCGTTGTGACCGGCTGCCTGTCGATGAACGATCAGGACGCGCTGCTTCAAAAGATGCAAGCCGCGGGCGATCAGCACGATGTGCGTTTCGCCATTGAGAACCACCCCAAGCCCAACTTTGAGGACTACCGGGACATCGCCAAGGCCATTGCCGACTACCCGCGTGTGGGCGCGAACCTGGACACCGGCATCTACCACAGCCAGGGCTATGACGTGCTGGAAGCCGAAAAGCTGCTGCGCGGGCGAATCTACCACTGCCACCTCAAGGACACCATCCCCGGCGAGGAGGGGTGCTTCCCCATCGGCGACGGCACCGCGCCGCTGGCCGAGCTGATCAGGGTGTTCAAGGACACTGGCTACGATCACATGCTGTCGGTGGAGTTTGAGTATGACGGCGACCCCACGCCGGGGCTGCACAAGTCCGTGGGCTACATCAACGGCGTAATCAAGGGCTTGTCCCTGTAAAAATAACGCGGCCACGGCCGGAAAAGGAGATGCCATGAAAATTCATTCCGTAGCCTGGGGCTGGACGCCCACCCCCGAGGACATGCCCGGGGGCGACAGCCTGCTGCACATTGCCGATCAGGTCAAGGCGCTGGGCTTTGACGGGGTTGACTACCTGTCCACGTTTGAATCACTGGACACCTATTTTACCAAGGCGGAGTGCGAGCGCATCCGCGACCATGTAAAGGGTCTGGGGCTTTCCATCGGCGGGTTTGTGTTCCAGTCCGGCCTGTGGAACAGCCCGGATCAGGCGGACACGGACAAGCAGTTGGCCTATTTCGGGAAGTGCGCCCAAGCCGCCGACTGGCTGGGCGCAAAGATCATCAGCTGCATCGTGCCGGGGCCGTACGGGGCCAAAGGCACCCGCCGCGACCGCTCGCCGTCGGAGAAGGTCACGTCCAACCTGCCAAAAGGCTATGACTGGGACGCGGACTGGGCGCGCTTTACCGGCACGCTGGCCAAGGCCTGCGACATCGCGGCCAAGTATGACATCACGGTGGCGCTGGAATGCTTCCCGCGCAGCTTGTGCGCCACGCCGCATGCGATGCTGCAAGCCATCAAGGACGTGAACCGCCCCAACTTCGGCATCCAGATGGACACCGCACACCTGATGAACCAGAACATCGACGTGGAAACCACCGTGTACATGCTAAGGGACCACATCAAGCACGTGCACCTGAAGGACACCGACGGGCTGACGCGCGGCAACCTGCCCTGCGGCTCGGGGCTGGTGGATTATGCGCGGCTGTTCGCGGTATTAAAGGACATCGGCTACAAAGGCCGCGCCTCGGTGGAGGTGGAGTTTACCGACAACCCGCGCCGCTACATGCGCGACGCGCTGCACCACGTGAACCTATGCCTGGACGGCAGTTTCTGATCCACAACACTTTTTATGACAAGCAGGAGGTACCCCATGGCGCAGGTTTTCCCGGACATCCCCAAGATCAAATTTGAGGGCCCCAAATCCAAAAATCCATTGGCGTTCAAATACTATGACGCCGACCGCGTGATCATGGGCAAGCCCATGCGCGAGCACCTGCCCTTCGCGATGGCATGGTGGCACACGCTGGTGGCGACGGGCACCGACATGTTCGGCCCCGGCACCAGCGACAAAACCTTTGACGAAAAGCCGGCCACCATGGCGCACGCCCGTGCCAAGGTGGACGCCGGGTTTGAGCTGATGAGCAAGTTGGGCATTGAATATTTCTGCTTCCATGACGTCGACCTGGTGCCGGAATCCGACGACATCAACGAAACCAACCAGCGGCTGGACGAGATCACCGACCACATGCTGGTGAAAATGAAGGAAACCGGCATCAAGTGCCTGTGGGGCACGGCCAACATGTTCTCCAACCCCCGCTTCATGAACGGCGCGGGCAGCACCAACAGCGTGGATGTGTACTGCTTTGCCGCCGCGCAGATCAAAAAGGCCATCGACCTGACCGTCAAGCTGGGTGGCAAGGGCTATGTGTTCTGGGGCGGGCGCGAGGGATATGAAACCTTGCTGAACACCCGGGTCAAGTTTGAGCAGGAGAACATTGCGCAGCTGATGCACATGGCGGTCAAGTACGGCCGCTCCATCGGCTTTGACGGCACGTTTTTGATCGAGCCCAAGCCCAAGGAGCCCATGAAGCACCAGTACGACTATGACGCCGCCACGGCGATCGCGTTTGTCAGGCAATACGGCCTGGAAAAAGACTTCATGATGAACATTGAGGCCAACCACGCCACGCTGGCCGGGCACACTTTCCAGCACGACCTGCGCATCGCGGCGATCAACGGGATGTTGGGCTCCGTGGACGCCAACCAGGGCGATCTGCTGCTGGGCTGGGACACCGACGAATTCCCCTGCAACGTGTATGACACCACGCTGTGCATGTACGAAATCCTCAACGCCGGGGGTCTCAAAGTAGGGCTCAACTTTGACGCGAAGACGCGCCGCCCCAGCTACACGATGGAAGACCTGTTCCAGGCGCACATTTTAGGCATGGACTCCTTCGCGCTGGGCCTGATCAAGGCCGCCGCGCTGATTGAGGACGGCCGTGTGGATGAATTTGTGAAGGAACGCTACGCGTCGTTTGACGGCGAGCTGGGCCAGAAAATCCGCGGCGGGAACGCCACGCTTCAGGAGCTGAGCGACCGCGCCCTTTCCATGAAGCGTCCGGCGCTGCCCGGCAGCGGGCGGCAGGAGTATCTGGAGAGCGTGCTCAACGACATCCTGTTCGGGGGCTGAGGGCATGGCATACATACTGGGCATTGACCTGGGCACCAGCGGCACCAAAACGGTGCTCTTTGACCAGAACGGCCGCCAGGCCGCCTCCGCCACGCGCGAATACCCGCTGTACCAGCCGCATAACGGCTGGGCGGAGCAGAACCCCGAGGACTGGTATATCGCAGCGCGCGAGACGATCAGGGAGGTGCTGGCGGAATCCAACGTCAACCCCGACGACATCCGCGGCATCGGTATCTCGGGGCAGATGCACGGGCTGGTGATGCTGGATCAGCAAGGCAAGGTGCTGCGCCCCAGTATCATATGGGCCGACCAGCGCACCGCGAAGGAGTGCGCGTGGGTGGAGGAAACCTTCGGGCGCGAGCGCCTGATTGAGATCACCTGCAACCCGGCGCTGACCGGCTTTACCCTGGGCAAGATCATCTGGGTGCGCGACCACGAACCCGACATCTACAAGCAATGCCGGCACATTCTGCTGCCCAAGGATTACCTGCGCTACCGCCTGACGGGCGAATTTGCCACCGAGGTAAGCGACGCCAGCGGCATGCAGCTGCTGGACGTGCCGAACCGGACATGGAGCCAGGAATTGCTGGCCGCCATGGACATTGACCCCGACTGGCTGAGCAGGGTGTATGAGTCCCCGGAGATCACGGGGTATATCAGCGCTGAGGCTTCCCGCGAAACCGGCCTGTCCACCAAAACCGCCGTAGTGGGCGGCGCGGGCGACAACGCCGCCGCCGCCGTGGGCACCGGCGTGGTGCGCGAGGGCGAGGCCTTTACCACCATCGGCACCTCCGGCGTGTTGTTTGCGCACACCGACGGGCTGCGACTGGATCCCAAGGGCCGCGCGCACACGTTCTGCTGCGCGGTGCCGGGCGCCTGGCATGTGATGGGCGTGGTGCAGTCCGCCGGTCTGTCGCTGCAGTGGTTCCGCAACAATTTCTATGAAAAGGGTACCGCCTACAGCCAGCTGGATGAGCAGGCCGCCCTCTCCCCCATCGGCGCCAACCGGCTGCTGTACGCGCCGTATCTGATGGGCGAGCGCACCCCGCACCTGGATGCGGACTGCCGCGGCGCGTTTGTGGGCCTGAGCGCCATGCACACCAAAAACGACCTGGCGCGCGCCGTCATGGAGGGCATCTGCTTTGCCATGAAGGATTGCCAGACGGTGCTGGCCGAAATGGATGTGACCCCCACCCAGATGGCGCTGTGCGGCGGCGGGGCGAAAAGCCCGTTCCTGCGCCAGATGCTCAGCGATGTGTACAACCTGCCCACC
>JAGVSV010000118.1 GCA_019137115.1 Bacillota bacterium | reverse complement strand
CAGCTGCACGTCCATCAGTCGGCCGGGTTGTCGCTGTTCGGCGCGCTTAAAAACCCGCCGCCCACATACCGTCCACACGCGATGGTGCACAGCAGCAGCTCCCCCTGGTTGATGGCGGTGCCTTCCACCACCACTGTGCCCGGGTTGCGCAGGCTGGTGACGATCGCGCGGGCGGCGCCTGTATAGTAGGCGTTTTTCCCGCCCAGCAGCGGCCAGCGCTTGATATGAACCATCGTTTCGGCCACCGTGCTGTCCAGGCCGAAGTGCACCATGTTGATGGCCAAACGCTCCCCGTTGACCTGCATCAGATCAACGCGCCGGTCTTGCGCGCGCATCAGCGCGTTCAGGTCCATGAACTTGCTGACATCGCCGGAATATTCTACATAGTCATTCCCGCTGCCACAGGGCCACGCGGTCACCGACACATGCTGAAAGCCGGCGGCTCCGTTGACCACTTCGTTCAGCGTGCCGTCGCCACCGCAGGCATAGAAGCGCGTTTCGCCGCCGGTTTCTCCTGCTTTTGCGCGGACGAACGCAATGGCATCGCCCGGCGCGCGGTGACATACATTTCCGCCTGGATGCCCGGCGCGAGCCTTTCCAGGCGGGCCGCCACCTCGCGGGTGGCATCCGTCCTGCCCGCTGCGGGGTTCACCACAAAAACATGCTGCCTATCCTGCGCCAATCTCCTGCCCTCCCATCGCGAGTCCTTGCATTATGGGAAAGGGCTTACCCCTTCGCAACCAGTTTGCCAAAGCCGGCCGTGGGTTGCTATAATTTCACTGGAATCCTGTATGGAAAGGAGAACGCTCAATGCAGGACGATCACTTGGAGGATGTCAATGACATCATTGAAGGCAAGGATGAGGACGGCAACACGCTCACGCTGCGCGTAGACCGGTACTTTTACTATAACGGCGATGAGTACGTGCTGCTAAAGCCTGTGGACGCCGACCAGACCGGAGATGCCTCGCTGTATGTGATGGAAGTGCTGGTTACCAGGGATGATGAGGGCGAGGAATGGGAGGAGTTTCTTCCGGTGGAGCCTGCCCTGATGGAGGACCTGATCCGCGTGGCGGGCACGGACTACCGCGAGGACGAGGAGCTGCTGGAAACCGAGGATGAACCGTAACACAAGCGAAACGCAGGAGAACATCAGGCGGAAGCTGGAATTGTTGCCCGACAGCCCCGGTTGCTACTTAATGAAGCAGGACGGGGAGATTTTGTATGTCGGCAAAGCGGTCAGCCTGCAAAGCCGGGTGCGCAGCTATTTCCGCGAGCAGGATCAAACCCCCAAGGTCGCCTCGCTGGTGGAGCGGATTGACGATTTTGACACGATCCTGTGCAGCAGCAACCTGGAAGCGCTGATGCTGGAGTGCAACCTGATCAAGTTGCACAAGCCGTTCTATAACATCCTGCTCAAGGATGACAAGCACTATCCGTACATCCGCATCAATGTGATGGAACCCTTCCCCAAGCTGGAGATCGCGCGCCACGCCGACGCCGACGGCGCGCGATATTTCGGGCCGTATGTGGGCACGGGTGCCATCCGGCAGACCATGGCGCTGCTGCGCCGCATGTTCCCCATGCGCACGTGTAGCCTGAAATTGCCTTCCGCCAGGCCGCTGCGGCCCTGTGTCAACTACGAAATCGGCCTGTGCCGCGCGCCCTGCGCGCACAAGATCACCCCGGAGGAGTACGCGCAGATGACTGACGGCGTCATTGCGTTCCTCAAGGGCAGGTACAAGCCGGTGGTGCAGAAGCTCGAAGAAGAGATGAAAGCCGCCTCGCTGGCCATGCAATATGAGCGCGCCGGCGAGCTGCGCGACACCATCCACGATGTACATGGCCTGATGGAACAGCAGAACGTGCTCCGGGTGGATGTGGGCGAACAGGACATCATCGCCGTGGCGCAGGACGGCCTGGACGCCATGGCGCAGGTACTGTTTATCCGCGGCGGGAAAATGATCGGCGGGGATGCCTATGCGCTGCCGCGCGAGGGCAATGAACCGGCCGACGAAGTGCTGACCGCCTTCCTGCTGCAGTTTTATGAGGATCGCGTGCCTGCGCGCGAGGTGTTGGTGCAGGCGGTGACCGACCAGGAAACCACGGAGCTCTGGCTGCGAGGCCGGCGGGAGGGCGCGGTCACGCTGCTGGTGCCCCAGCGCGGTGAAAAGCGCGAGCTGGTGGAAAACTCGCTGCGCAACGCCCAGGATGCCTTGCGCAAGCGCAACGCGCGCGACCAGATTATGCACGAGCGTACCGTGGGCGCGGCGGAGGAGTTGGCGCAGGCGCTGGGGCTTTCCATGCTGCCCCGGCGCATTGAAGGCTTTGATATCAGCAACACGCAGGGTCACCAGTCGGTGGCGTCCATGGTGGTGTTTACAAACGGCGCGCCGGACAAAAAAGCGTACCGCAGGTTTCGCATCAAAACCGTGGAAGGCGCCAATGATTTCGCGTCCATGCACGAGGTGCTGAGCCGCCGGTTCCGCCGGGTCAACGCCCAACAGCCTTTGGATCGCTGGCCGCTGCCCGATCTGGTGCTGGTGGACGGCGGCCCGGAGCAGCTGCGTTTCGCGCGCGAGGCGATGCTGGCCGAAGGCTTTGACGTGCCAATGTTTGGGCTGGCCAAGAGGCGGGAGGAGATCTGGCTGCCGGACAAGGACGCCCCCGTGGTGCTCGACCGGCACTCCCCCGCGCTGCATCTGGTGGAGCGCATCCGCGATGAAGCGCACCGGTTTGCCATCACCCATCACCGTGGCCTGCGCGGCAAAGCGGCGGTGCGGTCTCGCCTGGAGGAGATCCCCGGCATTGGCCCCGCGCGGCGGCGCGCGCTGCTGGCCGCGTTCCGCACAATGAAAGGCGTTTCAGAAGCCACACTGGACGAGCTGGCGGCGGTCAAAGGCATGAGCCGCCCTGCAGCTGAAGCGCTGTATGCGGCGCTGCATCCGCCCGTGCCGCCGGAGATGGCCCAACCACCCCTTGAAGCATGAAAATCCTCTTGCGCTACGTTTGATGAGTGATATCGCTCGCAGTAAGGAGAACGGATGAGGAAACGTATCCTGGCCCTTGTGCTGGCAGCGCTGATGCTGACAGGCACGGCGCATGCGGCCATCGTGCCGGAGCTGGAAACACTGCTGGCGCTGTACGGCCAGGGCGACACGCTCAAGCTGTCGCTGAACGCCGACATCAGCCAGTGGCAGGCGGTCAGCCCGCAGACACTGCCGGCGCTTCAAGCCGTGCTGGCCGGCATGCGGGCAGACCTTGTGCTGTCGCGCGATGCCACCGTGGCCTCGCTCTTCAACCAGGATGCCGCGCTGGCCAGCGTCCGGCTGGACAGCCTGGCCGACGGGCGGGAGGCGATGACGATCACGCCGGGCGGGCTGGGGTACATAGCCGCAGCCGGCGAGATGGTCACCGGTTTCCTGACAGAAGGCGCCAGTTCGTCCGGCCCCATGAACGCCGCGGAGTGGCTATCCATCCTTAACGGCGCGCGGCGGACGCTGCCCGACCTGCTGTCGCCTTTGGAGGGCTACGGCACGCCGGTTAAGCGGAGCATCACGATCAAGAACGTGGGCACCGCGAGAAGCCAGGTGGCCTATACGCTGTCCGCGGAGGAATGGAACGCGCTGTGGCCGTTCATGCTACACCAGATGGAACAGTCGGTTCCGTTTGCCCAATCGGTCGGCACCACCCTGCACGAGCGGGTGCTGGCGTTTCTGAACACGCTGACGTTTGAATCCGAGTGTACGCTCAAGCGCTACCTGGACGCTGAAGGCGCCGACATGGGCTGGCAGTTTACAGGGCGTGTCGGGCGGATTGGCGAAGCGGTCCGCAAGGTGACGCTGTACGGCGGCGTCAACGACGCAACCGGACTGTACCTGAGCATGAAGCTGCCCGCCGTCAGCGGCGGGGAAAACCTGTCGATGCAGGCGTCGTTCACCTGGAAGGAGCGCAACGGAACGACCACCATCGCGGGTGATTTTGACCTGCGCACGGTGTTCGGCCCGGACAGCGTCACCGAGCACATCAAGGCCGATCTCAAGCGCGCGGGAGATCAGCCACGTCTGACTGGGCGCATCGTGTGGGACAGCGCCACAGGTGGCACCAAAAAATGGAAATCGGCGCTGACGCTAAAACCCGACTTCGCACTGAATGAAAACGCCATTGACGGAACGCTGGCGGTGGAGGCCAAAGTACAGGGATCGCCCGCGTTTGAGGGCGTGATCAGCGCCATGCTTGCCCCCGCTGCAATGCCCGACCCGCCCCTGGCGCTGCGCACCGTGGATTTGACGCAACTGACCGAAGAACAGATCGCTAAGGAGCGCGAAACGCTGGCGGGGCTTCTGATGATGCCGCTGTGGATGTACGCAAACCGGCTGCCCGCGTCACAGCGCGCGAGCCTGTTGCATGACCTGGGGCGCGATGAACGCACCAACGGGGCCACCGTGCCCGTGATGGACCTGCCCGACCTTGTATTGCCCGATGCCGCTCCGGCGGATGATTACGTCGTGGACATGGAGGAGTTACCATGAAAAAGAGACTGATTCCCATTGTGCTGGTTTTCCTGATGCTGGCGCCGATAGCGCTGGCCACGGAATACACGCCGCTTGACGAAAAGCTGCAGCTGCAGGTGCGCAATGGCTCCGGACTGACCGGAACCATCGCGTTTACTGCCTCCTCCGGCGCGCAGATGTCCGCCGTGGACGCCGCCACCAACACCATGTTGGCGGCGTTGCTGCCCAACAGCTCCATCGATGTGCGCTATCTGCGCGCGCTGTTTGGCGCCAACAAGGGCCGGGAGGAACTGCGCCTGACGCTGAACAAAGCAGGCCAGGAGGCCGGAAGCGTCCACTATGTGGCCGACGACGCTGTGGCCACACTGGCTTCGTCCCTGATTGGCGCCACGGTGCTGACGTTTGGCAAGGGCGATACCACCCTGGGCGGCCTGCTCAGCGCGCCGAACGCCGCCTGGCCGCGCCTGGAGCCGCTGCTGCTGGTGCTCAACAGCGCGGACAATGACTGGCGCAAGGCGGCGGATACCGCGCTGGCCCGGTATACCGCCAAAGTCAGCGTGTGGATGCAGAACTTCACCAAGGTAACCACCGAGGATGCCGGGGGAAAGACGGTCACGCGGACGACCGTGGTGATCCCCGCGGACGCGGTCAAGGCGCAGGTCAAGCAGATGCTTTCCGACCTGTACCAGGATGGCGAGGTCATCGCCCTGCTGCAGCAGCGCATGAGCGCCAAGCAGGCGGCCGCATACCTGGACAGGAACATGATGAACGCTTTCTTTACCGCGCTGGACGCGCTGAAGCTCAGCCGCGATATAACCCTGGAGCGCGTGTTTGACGCCGCCGGCGCCATCAGCCAGAGCAGCATGGTGCTGCCCCTGGGCGGTTTCCGCGGTATTGACGTGCTGGAAACCACCTATCAGGCCGTCGACGCACAAACCGGCACCACCACGGTCAAGCTGGACTTCCTCGCGCCCAGCGGCCAGCCTGCCCCGGTGTGGACGCTGGCTTACACCGGCGGCAGCGAGGCGGCGACGCCTGAAACCGCAGCGTACAAGGGCTCGCTGACCATGCACGCCAATCCCCAGTACACCGTGGGGGAGAACACCACCGTCACCGAACAGGTGTATGCCTTTAACCTGAACATTATGCAGACGCCGGAGACCTATCAGCAGACCGACCGCGGGATGGCCGGCCGCAGGGAATACCAGGTCACGCTGCTGGTCACGCCGGAGACCGACCCCAACGCCGGCGCGCAAAGCTTCCAGCTGAACGCCGCGCTGTCCGGCCTGTCGGATGACCGCGCCGCCACCGCTTTCAGCGGCACGCTGGTGTGGGAGGATCTCAAGACCGACGGCAGTTACACGGCGACGTTTGAGGGTACCTCCGCCGCGCCGTGGAACATCGCCGCCCCAGATATTACCAATGCCACGCGCCCGGATGGCCTAACCGGCGCACAACGCGACGCGCTGAAACAGCAGCTGTCGCTGACGCTGCAGCAGGCGCTGGCAGGACTGGCGGCTGGAATCCTTGTGCCCGCGCCCTGAGCCTTCAATTACCGTATCTTGTACCGAATTGACACTTTCTTTACAATATCCGCACGTTCCGTCCGTATGTTTACCAGTTCACGAGTTGATTGGCGCGGTATGGCTGGGTATAATGCTGGTGTTGGCAGTAATTCTGCCCTGAAGGAGGAGTATACCGAATGAAGTTGATGACCAGAAAAATCGCGGCCCTGATGATGGCGGTTGCCATGATCGTCTCGCTAGCGTCGTATGCCCAGGCTGAACAGCCCGCGCTGGACGTGCAGAACGCGTTGGCGCGCGGCGCGAACCTCAAGCTCGAAATGGATATGCAGCTGAACAGCGACGTGCTGTTGCCCCTGTTGGGCGGGGTTGACGCCCGGGCACGGCACCGCCTGCGCCTACGACCGCTGTTGCCCCTGTTGGGCGGGGTTGACGGCAGTGGGGACGCCAGCACGCAAACCATGATGACCAGCCTGCTGAGCGCCGTGAACAAGCTGACCACCACCGTCATCTATAACCAGGGCGCCATGTCCGCACGCTTCGGCACGGCCGCAAGCGACCTGATCACCGTGCAGGGCAGGATGAACCCGGAAACGCTGGAGAACAGCTTTGCCACCAACCTGCTGCCAGACACGTCCATCACGATGGACCCTGCGATGATGAAGAACGCCATGGACAGCCTGCCGCAGAACGCCGCGCAGCAGATGACTCCGGAAGACATGCAAGCCATGGTCGCCCCGTATGGCAACGCGGTGTCCGCATTCGTCAATGAAAAGGTGCTGCCCGCCGCCCAGCTGGAGCAGGGACCGTTTGCCGTGGAAGGCGTCGCTACGTTTGAAACGCGCACCACGGTGCCGGTCACCACGCACGGCACGGCGGATTTCCTGGACGCGGTGCTGGCGGTGTTCAAGAACGACACCAAGCTGCAGGGCCTTCTGGGCGAGTCCCTCAAGACCGTGCAGACCGCCGAGCGCACCACCGGCACGGAAGCCGAGGCCCCCGCAGATGTGCCCGCCATGATCAAGCAGATGGAGAGCGGCATCGCCGACATCCGCTCCAAGGCCGATGAAGCCGTGGGCACCGTTCGCTACTACGCATCCCCTTCGGACGTAACTGCGCCGGTCTATCTGGAGATCGAAACCGACGCCAGCACCGACCAGCCGATGTTCGCCACGGTGCTGATCAAGGACCAGGAAAAGTCCTCCAACATCGCCATAGCGCTGCTGATCAAGGGCGAGGATGACAGCGTTTCCACCGGGACAGAGCAGATCGTTTCGCTGACCACCCCGGCCCCGGGCACCGAAGTGACCGAAGCCCCCGCCAGGGAGGTCGCTCCCGCAGCAGCCACCGATTGGGCCGCACTGCACAACGCCGTGCTCAACGGCGAGGACCAGACTGCCACGCTGATCAACATGACCATCAAGACGCAGGCCAGCGATGCCAGCGCCGAAAGCAACCTTGCGTTTGACCTGCGCGCGCCGATGGCAAACTTTCACCTGACGGAAACCGATGAAACCCCCGCCGAGGTGCCCGCAGGCACGCAGAGCGTGGTGCTGAGCGAAACCACCACGGAAGCCGAGACCGAGCAGCTGATGAACGCGCTGGCCACGCAGGGCCTGCCCACGATCCTGGAAAACCTCAAGACGGCACTGCCCGAGGAAGCCGGCATCATCACGCTGCTGATCCAGCAAATGACCGAACAGCCCGAAACCCAGCCGCAATAACGCTACCAGGATAAACCTGACCCCCGGAGGCGATGTGCTTCCGGGGGTTTTGCGTGTCACAGATATCGTCTATTCCTTGGTGCCTTTGATGCCCTTGGCGCCTTTGGCGCCGACCTGCACATTGCGGAAGATATCGGAACGATATGCGTAGTTGTTTTCGTTCTTCTGGTCGTGGGCGTCCATCGCGGAGCGGATCATCAGGTCAATCAGCTCGGTGTAGCTGACGCGGGGCTCGCTTTGATCCCACAGGTAAAACGACAGGGAACCGGGGATCGTGTTGATCTCGGTGATGTACAGTTCATCGGTGTCCGGCTCCAGCATAAAGTCCACGCGCACCACGCCCTTGCAATCCAGCGCTTTGAAAATGTCCACCGCCAGCGTCTG
>JAGVSV010000086.1 GCA_019137115.1 Bacillota bacterium | reverse complement strand
GGAGTTCCTGCGCCACCTGGTGCGCACCTTCCGGCAGCTGGAGGAGGAACCGTAGCGCCATACAATCCGGCCGTTTTGTCCGGATTTGGGTCAAGTGAGGGCGCTTTGTTCAAAAAGTGAACACGGCGCTTTTTTTGTCCGTTCAAAAATTGTGCCGTCCTGCCTACAATAAAGCCAGCACGATCGAAAAGGAGTAGGCTATGGACATTACAGGAAGACTGAAAGCGATGGGGGTTTCCGCCGTTTACAACTATGTGGACAAGGACCCGGAAAAGAACGTCCCCAAACTGCTGGACTGGCTGGAAAAAAACGACAAGAACAAGACGCTGACCAACCAGGTGCGCACAGTGCGCGACGCTATCCAGGACAAGGACAACAACTGGGCGCAGCTGGTCAACAGCCTGTTTACGGATATCGATGCCCACCAGCGCAAGATGCTGGTGCGCGGCGCGCTGATCAACGGCTCGCTGATTGGCAGCTCCATCCAGCGGGAAACCAGCGAGAAACACAACTGCAACGTGCCCTGGGCCATTTTGATGGACCCCACCAGCGCGTGCAACCTCAAGTGCACCGGCTGCTGGGCGGCGGAGTATGGCAACCACATGAACCTCACGTTTGAGGAGATGGACGACATCATCAAGCAGGGCAAGAAGATGGGCACGTACATCTACCTGTTCTCCGGCGGGGAGCCGCTGGTGCGCAAGAAGGACATCATCCGCCTGTGCGAAAAGCACGACGACTGCGCGTTCCTGGCGTTCACCAATGCCACGCTGATTGACGACGAGTTCGCCGATGAAATGCTGCGCGTTGGCAACTTCACCCCCGCCATCAGCATCGAGGGCTTTGAGGAAGCCACGGACGCCCGGCGCGGGGCGGGCACCTACCAGCAGTGCATCGCCGCGATGAAGCGCCTGAAGGAGCGCAAGCTGCTGTTCGGCATCTCCTGCTGCTACACCAGCCAGAACACCGAGGTGATCGGCAGCGAGGAATACATCGACGCCATGGTGGACATGGGCGCCAAGTTCGCCTGGTTCTTCACCTACATGCCCATCGGCGCGTCCGCCGTACCGGAGCTGTTGGTGTCCGCCGAGCAGCGGGAATACATGTACAACCAGATCCGCAAGTTCCGCTCCACCAAGCCCATTTTCACCATGGACTTCTGGAACGACGGCGAGTACGTCCACGGCTGCATTGCGGGCGCCAAGGCCTACCTGCACATCAACGCCAACGGGGACATCGAGCCCTGCGCGTTCATCCACTACTCGGACTCCAACATTCGCGAAAAGACGCTGCTGGAAGCCTATCAATCCCCGCTGTTCATGCAGTACCGCGAACACCAGCCCTTTGCCAGCAACATGCTAAGGCCCTGCCCGGTGCTGGACAACCCCGGCATGCTCACCAAGCTGGTGGACGCCTCGGGCGCCAAATCCACCGACATGGAATCCCCGGAAGCGGCCTGCGATTACTGCAACCGCTGCGTGGACGTGGCCCGGGAATGGAAGGTCACCGCGGACAGGCTGTGGGCCGAAAGCCACCACAAAGCCGGCGAGGGCAAGCTGTCCCACGTGGGTGAAAAGGCCTACCAGGGAGAACACGCATGAGTACCGTATTCACCAGCGAGTCGGTCACCAGCGGACACCCGGACAAGCTTTGTGACCACATCGCGGACAGCATTCTGGACGCGATCCTGAAGCAGGACCCGCAGGCGCATGTCGCCTGCGAGGTCACCGCGACCACGGACAAGCTGCACATCATGGGCGAAATCACCACCGAAGCCCATGTGGACTACGAGCAAATCGCCCGCAAGGTCATCGCCCAGACCGGGTACACGCAAAAGGGCACCGGCTTTGACGCGGAAACCTGTCAAGTTCAGGTGGACATCCACGAGCAGTCCCCCGACATCGCCATGGGGGTCAACCGCAGCGTGCCGCTGGACGCGGGCGCGGGCGACCAGGGGATGATGTTCGGCTTTGCCTGCAACGAAACCCAGCACTATATGCCCTTTGCCATTGAGTACGCCAACGCCCTGACCCGGCAGCTGGAAACCCTTCGGAAAAACAAGACCCTGCCGTGGCTTAAGCCCGACGGCAAATCCCAGCTGTCCGTGGAGTACAACCAGGAGGGCGCGCCCGCGCGTATCGCGGCGGTGGTGCTCTCCGCCCAACACGATGAAAAGATCCCGCTGGAGGACCTACGCCAGGCGCTGCACAACAAGGTGATCAGCCATGTGCTGCCCCCCTGGCTGATGGACGAGGACACGGGCATCTTCATCAACCCCACCGGCCGCTTTGTGATCGGCGGGCCGGCGGGCGATTCCGGCCTGACCGGCCGCAAGATCATCGCGGACACCTATGGCGGCTATGCCCGCCACGGCGGCGGCTCCTTCTCCGGCAAGGACGCCAGCAAGGTCGACCGCACGGCCGCCTATATGGCGCGGTACCTTGCCAAGAACGTCGTGCACGCCGGGCTAGCCGACCGCTGCGAGGTGCAACTGGGGTACGCGATCGGCCTGGCCGAGCCGGTGTCCGTATACATCACCGACTTTGGCACCGGCAAGGTGCCCAACGGGAAAATCCTGGATTACCTAATCAAGCATGTCGACCTGCGCCCGATGGCCATCACCCGGCGGTTTGGGCTGGACAAGCCCTTCTACGCCAAGCTTTCCTGCTACGGACACTTCGGCGAAAACGCGGCGAACATGCCCTGGGAGCAGTGCGACCTGAGCGAAGAACTGCGCGCCAAACTGCTGCCCGAGCGCACCCGCGCGCACGCGACCTGAAAAGGGCCGGAGGCGGCGTGGGCATGTAGCGCGCCGGACGCCTGGCGACAGGGAAGGGATGGACAGATACGGTTGTCCGTCCCTTCTGCATATTTGCCCGTAGGTTGCGGGATCATGGCAGATAATGGAATTGTTAGTATTTGTTAGGAATTGTTGGTGTCCCGGCATCCTAACAATTCCTAACAAATACTAACAACTCCCCTGACAATGATGGGGCGCCCGTGCGTGAGCGCCCCATCAAGTTATTTTGCGTGTATTTCCCGCCTAGAACGTCTTCAGAAACTGCGTCATCATGTAGCCTTTCTGGCTTTTGTACTGGACATAGGCCCAGTCGGTGCCGCCGTTGATCACCGTTACGATGCCGTTGTGGGGAACGCGGGTGAGGACGCGCGTGCCGGACAGACGGGGCTGGTTGCGCAGGTTGACGTAGGTGCTGTCCGGGTGGCGCACCATGCGGGTGGGCACCTGCGGGAGACCCTGGAGGGTCAGGTACCGGGTCATCATATAGCCGCGCGCGCCGGTGGAGGGCACCGTGACAAGGCACCACTGGGTGCCCTGCATGCGCACCTGGATGCGGGTGCCGCCCCTGTACTGTCCCAGGACGCGGCTGGATAGGTTGGGCTGTTCGCGCAGGTTGAGGCTGGCGCCGCTGCGCACCACGGCGTTGCTGCTGCCGGAGATATCGCCCGGCGGCGGGGGAACCGGCGCGCTGCCGGTGCGCAGGAAGTTGCTGTCCATAAAGCCGACGTTGCCGCCATACACGACCTGCCAGAAGCGCGTGCCTTTGAGCAGCACGTTGACCGTGGCGCCGGAGGGCACCTGCCAGGCGGCGTTGTATGCTAGCGAGGGGCCGGTGCGCAGGTTGACGCGCCCGCCGTTGCTGCTGTATACCGTGGCCTGCACCGAGGAGCCGCCGGGGAAGGACAGGTATTCCACCCGAAAATAGCCGTTCAGGCCGCCCACGGTGACATAGCACCAGCCGTCGGACTGGCTGATCACGCTGGCCACGGTGCCATTGTAGAAAATGCCCAGCACCGGCGCGTCGTAGGACGGATATTGCCGCAGGTTCAAAAACTGCGAGCCGCCGGGGTTGTTAACCGTGGCGGTACCGCCGCCCATCGCGGAGGGGCCCTTTAAATAGTTGGCGCTCATGTACCCGGTCAGGCCGCTGTCCACCGCGCGGCAGTGGTACCAGCTGGTGCTGTAGCGCGCCAGGATTTCCACCCATCCGCCGCTGTTGACGCGCCCCACGCGGGCGTACTCGGTGCCGGGGCCCGAGCGCATGTTCAGATACGTGGTGCCGCTGACGATGGCAAAATCGCCGGATGCCGCCTGCGCCACCGGCACGGTCAGCACCAGCAGCGCCAGCGCCAACAGGCAGGCGGTCAGCCGCTTGCGTACGGTCATACGGTTACCTCCTTTGGGTCTTTCCGCCCATACAACGCGCGTCAAGCGCCGTTTATTGCCCTTCGTCCAGAAAATCCACCAGCACGGCGTTCATCACATCCATGCCGCGCAGCGTCAGGCGGAAGGCGCGTTCGTCCATCTCCGCCAGCCCCTGGGCCACCGCGCGCTCCATGGGGGCGGCATACACATCCCGCAGGGACACGCCGTGCATCGCCTGAAAGCCCGCAAGCAGCACACCCTGCACCATCCGCAGGCCCAGCATCACGCTTTCAAAGCGCTGGTCGGCAGGCGACAGCGTTGCGATCTCCGCGGGCTGACCGCTTACATACGCTTCCAGCGTATCGGGGTTTGCCCGGCGTTCGGCAAGCCCAGGCATCAGGCTGTGCGCGGCCGCGCCAAAGCCCAGGTACGGCGCGCGCTGCCAGCAGTTCAGGTTGTGCTTGCATTCCCTGCCGGGTCGTGCGTAGTTGCTGACCTCATAGCGATAAAAACCCGCGCCGGTCAGCCGGTCCAGCGCCAGGTCGACCATCGCGCGCTCCTCGTCCTCCGCGGGCAGCGCCAGGGTACCCTGCAAAACCCCCTGGGCAAACGGCGTGCCTTCCTCCACGATCAGGCCGTAGCAGCTGATGTGTTCGGGCTCAAGTGCCAGCGCCGCGTCCAGCGTGTCCTCAAACGTGGCCAGGGTTTGCCCTGGCAGGCCCATCATCAGGTCGATGTTGAGGTTGTCAAACCCTGCGCGCCGGGCGCGGGCGACCGCGTCTTCCACCTGGCGCCAGGCGTGCTGGCGGCCGAGCAGGGAAAGTTCCGCTGCGTTGGCGCTCTGCGCGCCCAGGGACAGGCGGTTGACCCCGCCCGCCCGCAGCGTGTCCAGCATGGCGTCGGACACCATGCCGGGGTTGGCTTCGCACGAAAACTCGGCATCCTGGGCCAGTGGGAAGCTCTGGTTCAGCGCGTCCAGCACGCGGCGCATCTGATTTGGGGTGAGCAGCGTGGGCGTGCCGCCGCCGATGTAGGCGGTTTCGGCCACGGGGTGCGCGTGCAGAACCCCGGTTTGGGTGATTTCCGAAACGAGCCGGTCCACATATCGATCGCGCCAGCCCATCCTGCCCGCGTAGGAGGGAAAATCGCAGTACGCGCACTTTTTTGCGCAGAACGGGATGTGGACGTACAAGCCCAGGTTTTGAATCACGTCAGTGCGTTGAGCCAGGTCGCCGCCATGTCAATCCAGTTCTGGCAGGCGGGGCGGATGTTCTGTTTTGTCGCCTCGCCATAAACCTGATCGTTGGCCAGCGACAAGCCGTGCGGGCCTTCCATGTACAAATGCGCTTCGGCTTTGACCCTGTGTTTGCGCAGCGCGGTTAAAAATAGCAGCGCGTTTTCGATGGGCACCGCGCCGTCGCTCCAGGTGTGCCAGAGGAACGTGGGCGGGGTTTTTTCGTCCACCTGCAACTCAAGCGAAACCGATTCCTTCAATTCCTCATACCGCTCGCCCAGCAGGTTCTTGAACGAACCGCCGTGGCTGGCGTTTTCGCCGGACGTGATGACCGGGTACCCCAGGATCAGAGAGTTGGGCTTGACCTGTTCGGGCGTTAACCCCAGCTTGCTTGCATACTCCGGCCGGTGCCAGAACACCCCGGCGCTGGCGGCCAGGTGCCCGCCGGCGGAAAAGCCCATCACGGCGATGCGGTCGGGGTCGACGTTCCAGGCTTCTGCGTTCAGACGGATGTCATGGACGGCGGCCATCACCTGCAAAAGCGCCGCCGGGAAGGTCACCGGCGCCACCGAATAATCCAGGATCATCGCGTGAAAGCCCAGCGCCAGCAGCCGCACGGCCACGGGCTCCGACTCCCGGAACGAGCGGAAGCCATACCCGCCGCCGGGACAGATCAGCACGGCGGGGCGCCTGCGGTGCTCGTCCACCTCCGGGCTGTTGTCCAGCGCGTACACCGTCAGCGGCACATCGGGCGCCTGGCCTTTTAAGTTCAGCGTGCGTTTTTCGTAGATCATTGCGTGTCCCCCGCTTTCAGTTGATCGGGGTTCAGGCCCTCCAGGTCGGGCGAGACAAACAGCCCGTTCTGCCGCACCAGCTCCCCGTCAAAGTACATGTTCCCGCCGCCGTATTCGGGGCGCTGGATTTGCACCAGGTCCCAGTGGATGGCGCTTTTGTTGCCGTTGGGGCACTCGTCATAGCAGTTGCCCGGCGTAAAGTGGAAGGAACCGGCGATCTTTTCGTCAAAGAGCGTGTCCTTCATGGGCTCCAGGATATACGGGTTGACGCCGATGGCAAACTCGCCCACGCCGCGCGCACCCTCGTCGGTGTTGAGGATTTTGGTCAGCAGCCCGGGCTGGCTGCCGGATTCCTGAACGATGCGGCCGTCGCGGAACACCAGATGCACCTGCTCGTGGGTGACCCCTTCGTAAAGGGAGGGGGTGTTGAACGTAATCTCGCCGTTGATGCTGTCCTTAAGGGGTGCTGTGAACACCTCGCCGTCGGGGATGTTGAGCTTGCCGTCGCACTTGATGGCGGGCTGCCCCTTGATGGAGAACGTCAGGTCAGTGCCTGGGCCGGTCAGGCGCACCCGGTCGGTACGGTGAAGCCGGTCAACCAGCGCGTCCATGGCTTTGCTCATGGCCGAATAGTCCATCGTGCACACGGTGAAATAAAAGTCCTCAAAGGCCGCGGTGCTCATGCCCGCCTGCTGCGCCATGGCGCTGGTGGGATAGCGCAGCACCACCCAGCGGGTTTTGGGCACGCGGATGTCGGTGTGCACGGGCTTGGCATAGTGCTGCCGGTACAGGCTTTTCTTGTCCGCCGGCACGTCGGACTGTTCATACGCGTTGTGGCCGCCCCGGATGCCGATATAGGCGGCGCACTCCGCCATGCGGGCGGCGTCGTGCTTTGCCATCCAGGTCAGCTGCTCCTGCGTGCAGCCCATCAGCAGCGCGCGCTCCACCGTCAGGTCGGTGATGGCCACCTGCGGGATGCCGCCGGCCTTGTACACTTCGCCCAGAATGGCGGCGTCCAGCTCCGGCGCCAAGCCGCGGTCCTCAATCAGAATGCGCTCCCCGGGCTGAACGGCGCAGGCGTAGTGCACCAGCGTTTCCGCGAGTTTCTGGATGCGTGGGTCTTTCATGGATGTCCTCCTATGTGGATTTGACCGCGCGCCGGCCCGAAAACCTGCGCGCGATGGGTTGTTCGATCAGGTAGGTGACCAAAACAGAGATGGCAAACGCGCCCAGATAGCACAGCAGCACATAGCTGCGCTGCCACACGCGGTCGCCCATCTGGTTGGGCAGGGTAAACTCGCTGGCCGGGATGCCCCAGGTGCGCAGCTGGATGGCGAGCACCTGATGCCACATGTACATCTGGAAGGATATTTCGGCCAGAAAGCGCGTCACGCGGTTGCCCAGCAGCAGCCGCACGCAGCCCAGCCCCAGCGAGGTGCCCAGCATCAGCACGGACAGCAGCACCGACAGCAGGAACCGGCGGTTCATCTGGCCCATGCGGATCAATGCCCCGCCCTTTTCCGCGGCCTGCGCGCGGCACAGCGCCAGCAGCCCGTAGACCGCCAGGCCCGCGCACACCGTCATCAGCACGCGTGACCAGCCGTCCTCCTTGAGCCGGCGCATGGACACATACACCCCGGCCGCCACAAACCCGTTGGCGTACACGTCCAGAAACGCTGGGAGCTGGTTGAAGTACAGCGACGTGTCCGGCAGCGTGCCGACCCAAGCCCGGTAGCCAAAGGCGACGCCCGCCATGCCCAGGTAGGTCACCACCGGCATGCGGCGGAACGCGCGCGCCAGCAGGGGAAAGAGCAGGTAAAACTGCACCTCCACCGCCAGCGTCCACAGCGCGCCGTTGAGCGGCGTGTTGACATAACTGAACGGGAACAGGTTGTGGGTGAACGTCACATGCGCCAGGATATCGCGCGTGGCGGCCCACGGGGTGGCATACCGGCGCTCGGGCAGCGCCACGACCAGAAACACCACCAGCAGGTTCAGTAGATACGTGGGCACGATGCGGAAAAACCTGCGGCGGTAAAACTGCCGGGTGGACGGCAGCGCGCGTCCGCGCTGGGCATAGGGCAGATCCAGCAAAAAGCCGCTTAGCAGCAGCATGCCGTCCACCCAGATGTACCCCGAGCGCAGCAGGAAATCCAGGCTGATGCGCCGCCCGAACCACGGGATGGACGGCGTGAGCCAGCTTTGCTGCCAGATATGGAACGAGATGACGATCAGCACCATCAGCGCGCGCAGGCCGTCCAGCGCCGGGATGCGGCCGTCCTGCGCCTGCGTGGCATCGCGGTACCAGCTGATCAGCCGCTGCATGCTATTCCACCCGGGACATACGGTAATAGGTTTTGGTCGCCCTGTTCTGCAGCGTCAGCTGCTTGCCGTCATTGGGGAAGCGGACGATGGTATACTGTTCATCCAGGTTGTCGGCCCGCGCCCCCACGCGCAGCAGGTAGTTCTTGGCCAGGTAGTACAGGTTGCGCCCGTCAATCACGCAGGTGCCGTCGTCATTGAACACCATCTTGAGCCCCTTGGTGCTTTCCCAGGAGCCGATGATGCGGTACGGGACGCGGGTTAAGCGCGTGGTGCTCACGTCGCGGTAGTCCGGGATGTTGCGGTAATAGGGCAGCGCCTCGTATGGCTTATCCTGGTTGTACAATTCCCCGGCGTAGGCGTAGTTGGCCTGCTCATACATCTGCTGGATGTCGGCGTATTTTTCCCCGGTGGCTTCCCGATCCAGGTTGTGCAGCGCGTCCACCACCGCCCTGTAATCCTTGGTCGCCATGGCGGCTTTTGCCACGGCGTAGGACTCGGCGTAGTAGTCATCCAGCGCGGCCTCGGTCAGCTGGGCCGCGTCCTGATAGCCGGGGATCAACGCCCACTGCTCGGCGGCTTCGCCCATCCGGCCCTCCTGGCGCAGCGCTTCGGCCAGCTGATACACGCTGCCCTGGTACAGCTCGTCGGTGTTTTTGTAGCCCGGGATTTTCGCCAGCAGCTGCGTGCCGGTCAGCAGATCCTCGGCGTTGAGGGACTCCAGCGCCTGCTGGTAGGTGGCCTCGCGGTACTGGTCAAAGCTGTCCTCATAGTCGCCCAGCCCTTCAAAGGCGGTGGCGGCGGCTTCATAGCTGCCCTCGGTCATGTCCTTTTTTGCCTGCGCGTAGCGCGCCTGATCCAGGTACGCGGCGCTGTCGGCGTAGCCGGTCAGCCCTTCCAGCGCGGCGATGGCCTCTGGGTAGCCGCCCAGGCCGATCATGGCGATCGCGCGGTCATAGATGGCGCGCTTTAATTCCTCCGGGCTGTTGCGGTAGTCGCCCAGCGCGGTGAAAATGCCGATGGCGCGCTCATGGTCGCCGCTGTTGGCCGCTTCGATGCCCTGGTCGTAGGTGACGCCGTTCAGGCGGTCTTTTGCGTCCTGGTAATCGCCGGCGCTTTCAAAGAACGCAACGGCCTTGTCCGTCTCCCCCGCGGCCAGCGCGGCCTCGGCGGCCATATAGCTGGCCTCCTGCGCCAGGGGTGCGGCGTCGGCCACATCGGGCGCCTGCGCAAAGTGCGCGATGGCGGCGGCATAGTCGCCGTCTGCCAGCGCTTCGCGGCCCATCTGGTAGGAGCTTTCCTGGCTGAGCATCGCGGCGTCGCGGTAGGCGGCGATCTTGTCGAACTTCTCCTTGGCGGCGGCGTAATCGCCGGCTTGCATCAGCTGCACCGCCGGCTCATACAGGCAGGCAGAGGCTTTCAGGTAGCTGTCCAGATAATCCCCCGCGGCCAGGTATTTTTCGGCAGCCTCGTCAAACGCTTCCTGCGCGAAGAGCTGGTCGCCCCACAGGTAGTAGGCTTCCTGCATCTTGCGCGCCGCGTCCGGGTGGGTGTCGGGCAACTGCGAAAGCAGCGCGATGGCGTCGCCGTACTGTTGCTGCTGCATGGCCGCCATGGCGGGCAGGTACAGGCTGTCCTGCGCGAGCTGGGCGGCGTCCCTGTACTCGCCCAGCGCCAGGAACTTCGTGCGCGCCTGGGGATAGTCCAGCGCGTCCATCAAAGCGCGCGCCCACAGGTAGTGCGCCTCGGTGACGCGGTCAATGGCATCCTTGTAGCCCGCGGTTTCCTCAAACAGCGGGATGGCCTGGGCATAGTCCTCCGCCTGCATGAGCAGCTCCGCGCGCTGATAGCGCATGTCCAGCGCCAGCGTGGCGCTGTCCTTGTAGCCGGGCAGCGACTCATACAGGTCCTGCGCGGCCTTGAGCGAGGTTAAATTGCCCGTGCGCGCGGCCTGCCCGGCCCGGAGATAATCGCTTTCAAGCGCCATGGTGGCGCTGTCGTGGTAGTCCTTGAGGTTTAAGAACGCGGCCTTGGCGTTTTCATAGGCGCCGTCCTCCAGCTGCTGGCGGGCGCGGTAATACTGGTACGCCGGGATGCCATGGAAGTAGATGCCATAGGCGGTGCCGGCCAGGACCACCACGGTGACCAGCGCCGCGATAATCCGGCGGCGGCGCTTGCGGGCGCTCTGCTCGGCCTGCTCGCGCTCGGCGGCCATGCGGCCGGCTTCCTCGCGCGCGTGGCGGGCCTTTTCCTCCATCTCATTTTCCTGGGTGAAGATGATCTTTTCAATGGCAGCCTTGTTGTACAACGTAAACACATCGTGCTTGTCCCGGCCGCAGCGCACGCAGTCCGTCCGGCTGGCCTGGTTGGGCCGCCCGCACACGCACACCCACACGGCGCCCTGGTCGCTGGGGTAGCCAATGGCGTCGGCTCCCGCGACATGCTTGAGGGTGTCCAGCTTTTTGCCGGGCGCGATGGTCACATCCTCATACTCGGTGACCCCCTCCACCCCGCGTCGCCAGACGGTGCCATCATGCAGCCAGACCTTTTCAATGGTCATGTCCATGCGCGCGGCCTGCACGCCGTCCTCCACCGCGACGGCCACCTCGAACATTTCATGCGGGTCACCGGTTAAACCCTGCACGCGCTCCACCTGGCGGGACAGGGTCTCGCCGTCCTGGTCAAAGCACACAAAAGCCGCCTGCACGCTGGTGACGGTCTTGGCCGACAGGTTGTACAGCGACAGCGTCACCACGGGGTAGGCTTCTGTGGGCATGGTGAAACGCCACAGTTCGATCGGGCAGGTCAAGTCAATCTTCATACCGTTCCTCCGGCTGGTTGCGGCCATGTTTTCAGAGCCGGGCGATGGTCAGTTCGGCCAGCGTGCCGGACACAAACACAAGGGTCATCAGCACCCCTTGCCCCTCGCCCACATCCAGCGCGTAGTACGCCTGGGCGTCGTTGCCGGCCATCTGCAAGGTGCCATAGGGGGGAACCTGGCCTTCGGCATCGCCGTACAGCACGGTGCTGCGCTCCGGCACATCGCCGCCGTCATACGGCAGGCGCGAGAGCACCACGGCCATGGGCTCGCCCACGCGGATGCCGCGCGGTCCTTCCTGGCTGCCGGTCAGGGTGATGCGGTCGACGATTTCGGTGCCGTCCTTGCTCTCTTTCACAAAGGCGATCTCCACGCCGTCCCATTGGGCGGTGCGGATGTCCCCGCCGGTATCCTCCACAGTTTCCTCGTGCACGGGCTTGCCCAGCGCGGCCACGGCGGTTTCCATGGTCAGGCCGTTGAAGTGAAGGCCGGCAACGGTTAAATCCTCGCCTTGCAGCGGCTCCGGGTTGGCGGTGTCAAAGGCGAAGTACGCGTTCTGCTCCTGCAAATCGGACAGCGCGGTGAGCGCGGCCTCCGCGTCGGCCAGCGGCTGCGCTTCCGACGCCGCATAATACCGGATGGCGGCAACGCCGTTTTCGTCCATGGTGTACTGCACGCCGGCGCGGTCCACGCCATTGTCGGCCAGATAGTACAGCTCATGCTCGATCAGCAGCACGGTCTGCCCGCTGCGGCGCAGCACGCCGGTGGCCACCGGCGTGGGCAGGTTGCCGGACATGTACAGCACGGCAGCTTCCTCGGTGCCCGCCAGGTGGGGGTTATCATTGGGGAAAGCCAACAGCAGGTCGTTGACCGGCTGCCCCACATGCGTGCCCCGGGGGCCGGGCAGCGCGTCGTCCGGGCCGGGCTTGAGCAGCACGCCCAGCAGCACGCTGTCCGCGCTCAGGTCATCGTGCGCCAGGTACAGCGTGTAGCCTTCACCCTGCGCTTCAAACCCCGCGGCGGTTTTAACGATCTCCAGCTTGTCTTCCATGGCGCGCGCCAGCAGCTGGGCAGTCCAGGTGTTTAGCTCCTCCATCGTTAACGGGGCGACGGGCGCTTGCGCGGATACGGCAAACGGCAGTGCCATCAGGAGGACAAGAGCCAGGCAGGTCAGGCGCTTCATGCGTTTTCTTCCTTTCGTGTGACGGCGCCGGTCGCGGCGCCTTCGGTTTTCAGGTCGCCCACGCCCAGGGACAGGGCGGCCGTGGGGCAGATGTTCACACAATCTCCGCAGCGCACGCACTCGGCGTGGTTGGCGGTTTGGGTCGGATCCACGCACATGCCACACACGCGCGCGCACGCGCCGCAGGCGATGCATTTGCCCGGATCAAAGCGCAGCCGGTACAGCGACCAGGGGTTGGCCATGGCGTACAGCGCGCCCAAAGGGCACACATACTTGCAGAACGGCCGGTAGTTGATCACCGACAGCAGCAGGATCGCCACCATCAGGCCCATCTTCCAGGCAAACAGCGCGCCGGTGTCCGGGCGCGACAGAAGGTCCGGCGCCAGCGCCGACACGATCAGGCCGCTGGAGGGCGTGCCTGCCGGGGTTTCGGGTGCTGCCGGCGTTAAGTACACCAGCGGCACGCCGGCTTCCAGCGTGCCGGCGGGACACACATACTTGCAGAAGGCGGGCGACGCATTGCCGGCGACGTTGTTTAAAAACATCGGCATCAGGAACACAAATACAACGAGGATCAAGTACTTGAGCCTGCGCAGCGGCTTGTCGCCGCGAAAGCGGTTGCGCTTGAACGGGAACGGAATCTTGTGCAGCAGCTCCTGGATCAGCCCGAACGGGCACAGAAACCCGCACACCGCGCGCCCCATCAGCGCGCCGAACATCACGATCAGCCCGAACACATACATTGAAAACGAAAACGCGCGGCTGCCGATGACCGCCTGCAAAGAACCGATCGGGCAGCTTAACACCGCGCCGGGGCAGGAATAGCAGTTGAGCCCCGGCGTGCACAGCATCTTGAGGTCGCCCTGGTACAGCTTGCCGGTGGCAAACCCCGTCAGGTAACTGTTGCCCGCCGCCGCCGCGACCAGTTGGATCAGCCTGCGGTAGCGCACGCGCGGCTTGTTAGCCAATGCCCACACACTCCCAGCAGATGCGGATGGCCTTGGTCAGCACGACCATCACCTCGCCGCGCGCAACGCCGAGGGCCGTCAGCACCGCCCCCAGCGCAAGCAGCCACACCCACGTGTGTTTACGGAACCGCCGCAACGCCCTGCTCCTCCATGTAATCCAGCACCGCGTCAATCAGGGTGATCCAGTCCTCCTCGCTGTGCGCGGTCCCCTCGATATGGTAGATCATGCCGTCGCCGCCCACAAACCAGGTGGTCGGATAGCCGCCCACCCGCAGGTCGGAGTAGTACATGTGGTACAGCAGCGTCTGGTCGGGCACCAGGGTGGGGTAGGTGATGCCCAGGTCTTCGTAGATGGCCAGGCCGGCGTCAATCTTGTCCTGTACGAGCTCAACCGCGCCCTCCTGGGTGACGGTGACGCCCTCTGGGTACAGGCCGACCAGGGTGATCTTGTCCTTGTAGGTCTCCGCCAGCCGGTTGAGCGCGGGCATTTCTTCCAGGCAGTAGCCGCACCAATCCGTCCAGATGTTGAGCATCGCGGGCTTGCCGTCAAAGACGCTGGCGTCAAAGTCATTGCCGTAGAGGTCCTTAAGCTTGAGCGTCGCGAAGTAATTGACCGCGGGCGCGTCGGCTTCGGATTCCGTTTCGGGTTCTGTTTCCGTTTCGGTTTCCGCTTCCGTGGTGGGTTCTGCCGTCACTTCGGCCGTGACCTCCGGCGTATTGGTCGGGTCGGCCTTTTCGGCCAGGGCGGCAACCGGCAGCATCAGGCAGAGCGCCAGCAATAAGGACATCCATTTCCTTGTCAAGAGAATACCTCCGTATAGTCTTTCTGTATGCGCGCGTACAGCAGCCGCGCGGGGGGAGCGGGGTCGTTGCCCCAGGTGAGGGCGCCGCGCACCATGTCGGCGGCCGCCCGGGCTTTGTCGTGATCGTTGGCATGAATGGTGGCAATGGCATCGCCCTTTTGGGCCTTGTCGCCGATGCGCACGTGCATCACCAGGCCCACGGCGGGGTCGATGACGTCCTCTTTGGTCAGGCGCCCCGCGCCCAGCAGCTGGGCGGCGCGTCCAATGGCCTGCGCGTCCATCGCGTGCAGATAGGCAGTTTGGTCGGCCGTTACCGGAAGCTGAACCGCCGCCTGCGGCAGCAGGGTGACATCCTGGCAGACGCCCGGGTCGCCGTGCTGCGCCTGGATCATCTCGGCCAGCTTGGCAAGCCCCTTGCCGGTGTCCAGCGCGTCGGTCAGTTTCAGGCGGGCTTGTTCCCGCGTTTCGGCCAAGCGTCCTGCCAGCAGCATCTGCTCGCCCAGCAGCAGGGACACCTCCAGCAGCGGGCCCTTGGTGCGGCCGGCCAGCACATCGATGGCTTCCTTCACTTCCAGCGCGTTGCCCACATGGGAGCCCAACGGCTCCTGCATGCCGGTGACCAGCGCGGTGACGGTGCGCCCGGCGCGATCCCCAATGTCCACCATCATTTTTGCCAGCTGCATGCACTCCTCCAGCGTGTGCATGATGGCGCCGGTGCCGGTCTTTACGTCCAGCACGATGCCTTTGGCGCCGGCGGCGATCTTTTTGGACATGATGGAGGACGCGATCAGCGGGATGCTGTCCACGGTGCTGGTCACGTCCCGCAGGGCATACAGCCGCTTGTCAGCGGGGGCCAGCTGGTCGCTCTGGGACACCACGCAGCAGCCCACGGCGCGCACAATGGACAGGAATTCCTCCTCCGGGAGTTCCACGCGCATGCCGGGGATGGCCTCCATCTTGTCGATGGTGCCGCCGGTGTGGCCCAGGCCGCGCCCGCTCATCTTGACCACTTTGGCCCCGCAGGCCGCCGCCAGCGGCACCAGAACCAGCGTGGTCGTGTCGCCCACGCCGCCGGTGGAATGCTTGTCCACGGGAATGCCGCCTACATCTGGCTCCAATACGTGGCCGGTGTGGGCCATGGCCACCGTCAGCGCCGCGGTTTCCCGCGCGTCCATGCCGTTTAAGCGGATGGCCATCAGCAGCGCGGACAGCTGGTAATCAGCGCTTGTGGGGTCGGCAGCCGCCTGGGCGAACAGGGTGATTTCCTCGTCCGTCAGCGGCTGTCCGAGCTTTTTTCGGGTGATGAGGTCTACAAACTCCATCCGGTCCCCCGTGCGGCAAAAATACGTTTTTCAGTATAGCACAGCGCACCATGGCAGGCAAAAACGGCTATGCCTTCTGCCCGTAGTAGGCGTGCGCCCCGTGCTTGCGCTCAAAGTGTTTGTCCAGGATATGCGCCGGCATGGCGGACATCGGCGCGTGCTGCAGCAGTTCGGTATGGAACGCCATCATGGCGACCTCCTCCAGCACCCCAGCATGGTACACCGCCTCCAGCGCGTCCTTGCCCCAGGCGAACGGCCCGTGGTGCGCAAGCAGCGCGGCGGGCACATGCGCGGGGTTGATGCCCTGCTGTTCAAAGTAGTCCGCAATCACGGCGCCTGAGGCCAGCTCGTACCCGTCCTGCACTTCCTGTGGGGTCAGCGTGCGCACGCAGGGCACCTCGCCATGGAAATAGTCCGCGTGCGTGGTGCCATACGCCGGGATCGGCCTGCCCGCCTGCGCCCAGATGGTGGCCCAGCGGGAGTGGGTGTGCACGATGCCGCCTATGTCTTGGAAGCGCCGGTACAGCGCCGCGTGGGTGGGAGTATCGGACGATGGGTTTTTCTTGCCGTGGGCGACCTTCCCGTCCATGTCCACCACCACCAGATCGTCCGCCGTCAGCTGTTCATAGGGCACGCCGGACGGCTTGATCACAAACTGACCTTTAGCCCGGTCGATGCCCGACGCGTTGCCCCAGGTGAAGATGACCAGGTGCAGCGCGGGCAAGCGCATGTTGGCTTCATACACCTGCCGGCGCAGTTCCTTAAGCATACGGATTCAGCCTCCACACCATGTCGGACACCATCAGGTCGCGCATGAAGGCGTCCAGTTTCGTGTCCCGGTTGATCAGCACAAACTCGATGCCCAGGATCTGGCAGAAATCGCGCAGGTGGGCCGACGTGAGCTGGTAGCTTAGTACCGTGTGGTGGGCGCCGCCGGCCTGGATCCACGCCTCCGCCGAGGTAGACAGGTCAGGGTACGGCTTCCACATCACGCGGGCGACGGGCAATTTGGGCATGTCCTCAAACGGCGCGCAGGCGCGTACCTCGTTGACGATCATGCGCATGCGGCCGCCCATGTCCACCAGCGACGCGGTGATGGCCTCTCCCTCGCCGGTGGAGAAGCACAGCCGCGCCGGGGATTCGCGGTCGCCGATGCCCAGCGGGTGCACCTCGATGCGCGGCTTGTCGCTGGCAATGTCCGGGTCAACCTCCAGCATGTGCGCGCCCAGAATGCCCTCGTTTTCGGGGTCCATGTGGTAGGAATAGTCCTCCATGAACGCGGTGCCGCCGGGCAGGCCGCGCGCCATCAATTTCATCACGCGGGTGAGCGCCGCCACTTTCCAGTCGCCCTCCGCGCCAAAGCCGTAGCCGTCCTTCATGAGGTTCTGGGTGGCAAGGCCGGGCAGCTGTCGAATCTGCTGCAAGTCCTGGAAGGTGTCGGTATACGCGCCAAAGCCGCCGGCCTCCAGGAAATGGCGCAGCGCCACCTCCAGGCGCGCCTGGTAGCGCACGCTGTCCATGTTGTCGGTGGCGATGGTGTACCGCTCACGGTAGCCCTCCATGGTGCGGTTGACGTCAAACTCGGTCACCTCGTCCACCAGCGCGATCAGATCGCCGATGCCGTAGCCGTTGACGCTCCAGCCCAGCTTGATCTCGGCCTCCACTTTGTCGCCCTCGGTGACGGCCACATCGCGCATGTTGTCGCCAAAACGGCACACCTTGAGCCTGCGGCTTTCATACACGCCGATGGCCGCGCGCACCCAGGCTCCGATGCGGCCGCGGATTTTTTCGTCGCCCCAGTGCCCGGCGATCACCTTGCGCGGAATGCGCAGGCGCGCGCCGATGAAGCCGTGCTCCCGATCGCCGTGGGCGGACTGGTGCAGGTTCATATAGTCCATGTCAATGGTATCCCAGGGGATGTCGCGGAAAAACTGGGTGTTGAAGTGCAGCATGGGCTTTTGCAACTTGGTCAGCCCATGAATCCACATCTTGCTGGGGGAAAACGTGTGCATCCAGGTGATGATGCCGGCGCAGTCAGGGTCGGCATTGGCTGCCAGAATGAGGCGTTCAATGGTGTCGCTGTCGGTGACCGCGCCTTTGAACACCACGCGGCCCACCACCTGCGGATCTTCGTCCAGCGCGGTGCAGACCGCCTGTGCGTCCTCCTCCACCTGCCGGATCACCTCATCGCCGTACAGCGTCTGCGTGCCGGCCATCAGCCAGAATTCGTACTGTTTCATACTTCCTCCTTGCTGGACTGCGCCAGTTTGATGTTCTTGATGCGTTTCATCACGTCGTTTTCGCCCCGGCCGAAATAATCGTGCAGCACGCGGTACTCCGCAAACAATTTCTCATACACGGGAACCGCCGTGGGGTTGGGCGTGTACACGCGGTTCTCGGCCTTGCCCATCGCGCGGGCGGCGGCGAACACGTCGTCATATCCCCCGGCTTTGGCGCCCGCGGCCACCGCGCCAAAGATGGCGCTGCCCAGGGCGGGCCCCTGAGCCGCTCCGGCTACCTGCACCGGCATGTTGAGCACATCGGCGTAGATCTGCATCATCAGCTCGTTCTTGTGGCTGATGCCGCCGGACGCGACAAACGCGTCCACCGCGATGCCGTTCTCGCGGAAGTTTTCCACGATCATTCGGGTGCCGTAGGCGGTGGCTTCAATCAGCGCGCGGTACATCTCCCACGGCTCGGTCTGCAGGGTGAAGCCCAGCATCATGCCGGTCAGGTCGACATCCACCAGCACGCTTCGGTTGCCGTTCCACCAGTCCAGCGCCAGCAGGCCGCTCTGTCCGGGCTTCTGCTCACTGGCTTTTTCGGTCAGGTATTCGTGGATGGTCAGCCCGCGGCTTTTGGCTTCGTCCTCATGCTGTTTGCTGATGTACTTGTCCGTCAGCCACGCGAAATGATCCCCCACGCAGCTCTGCCCGGCCTCATACCCCGCAAAGCCCGGCAGGATGCCGTCCTCCACCACGCCGCACATGCCGGGCACCTGGACTTCCTTGGTGTCCAGCACCATGTGGCAGGTGGAGGTGCCCACGATGGCCAGCATCTTGCCGGTGCGGTCGATGCCAACCGCCGGGACGCACACATGCGCGTCCACATTGCCCACCGCCACCGGCGTATTTGGTTCCAGGCCCAGGCGGCCCGCCATGGCGACGGTCAGCCCGCCGGCGGCGCTGCCGATGGGTACCACGTCGCCCGCGAATTTGTCATCAATCACATGTTCCAGCTTGGGGTCCAGCGCGGCGAAGAACGAGGGCTCCGGAAAACCGGCACGCTTGTTGTACAGCGCCTTGTACCCGGCGGCGCAGGAGTTGCGCGTCAGGGCCCCGGTCAGCTGCCAGACAATCCAGTCCCCCGCTTCCACCCACAGATCCATCGCGTCGTAGATGTCCGGCGCTTCGTTGAGCACCTGCCAAAGCTTCGGGAACGCCCACTCGGAGGACACCTTGCCGCCGTAGTTGGCCAGCCATTTTTCGCCGCGTTTTTCGGCCACCTCGTTCAGCCGGTTGGCCTCGTCCTGGGCGGCGTGGTGTTTCCACAATTTCACCCAGGCGTGCGGGTTGGCGCTAAACTCTTTCATGAAACTTAACGGCGTTCCGTCCTTTTTGACCGGCAGCACGGTGCAGGCGGTAAAATCCGTGCCGATGCCGATGACATCCCGTGGGCTGACCCCCGCCTGCCGGATGACCTCGGGCACGGTATGGTACAGCACGTCCAGATAATCCTGCGGGTGCTGCAACGCCCAGTCGATGCCAAGCGGGGTACCGTCGGGCAGCTCCCGCTCCATCACGCCGTGCGGGTAGGGGTACACCGCGCTGGCCAGCTCGCGCCCGTCGGTGGTGTTGACCAGCACAGCGCGGCCGGACAATGTGCCGTAGTCAATGCCAATCGCGTATTTCATATGCGCCCTCCATGGTGGCAGTCCGCCGGCGATCCCACCGGCACAACTGATTTTCCTTTGCACAGCATAGCATCTCTTACGCCCAAAGGTCAATTGGGGCGCGCGAAACGATGGCGCCTCCCTGCTGCATGGTTTGATGAATATTTGCTTTACACATGGCTCAAGCCGTTTTCTTCTTTGCGCGGGGATTCAAGCGAAACGGGAGGCACAACATGGGCAACACCATCAGCATCCTGATCCAGCTGGTGGCTGGCGGCGTGGGCGGCACCGCGGCGGGCAAGGCCGCGCCCAAAATCTCGCTGGGCAAGATCGGCGACATCATCGCAGGCATCCTGGGCGGCGGCCTGGGCGGCGGCCTGGGCGGCGGCGGCCTGATGGCCATCATCGGCGCGATCAAAAAGGCGATGGGCAAAGCCTGAGCCCACGGAAACGACGCAACATGCGAAGGGGCGGCGCGGCCGCTCCTTTTTTGATCCGCTTTTTGAAGGTTGCGGCGTTGCCAAAAGCCTTGGGATAGGGTATTCTCAGCGCGGACAAACCAAGCCACTATATGTCACGCGGAGGCACAGCCATGCGCATCGACAAGGCAAAGGAAACCATGACCGCGCGGGAGCGCGTGCGGCGCACGTTCGCCTTTGAGAAAACCGACCGGGTTACCATTGGGTATGAGGCCAACCCCATCATCCATGGCAAGCTGTGCCAGCTGCTGGGCATCCAGCCCGATGACCGGGACAGCCTGAACGACGCGCTGGGCGTGGATTACACGCATGTGGGCGCGCCCTATGTGGGGCCCAAACTGTACCCCGACCGACCCGAGCGGCGCGTCGACCCGCTGGAAGGCTGCTACATGCGCTATGTGAAGAACGACAGCGGCGGCTACTGGGATTTCTGTGATTTTCCTTTGAAAGACGCCACGGATGCGCAGTTCGCGGCCTACCCGATCCCCGACCCGGATCACTTTGATTATGAAAAAGCCGCGGAAGCGGCCAAGCATCTGTCGGGCCGGTACGCGCTGTTTGCAGGCGGCGCGGGGACGCCGGACATCATCAACTCCAACGGCCGCATCATGGGCATGGAGGACGTGCTGATCCACCTGGCGGCGGGCGACGAAGCGGCGCTGAATTTCGTCAAGCGGCGGGCGCGGTCGCAGCTAACCGTGCTGGAGCGGACGCTGGACGCGTGCAAGGGGGCCATCGACTTTGCCTGGCTGGGCGAGGACCTGGGCTCCCAGCACGCGCCGCTGATCTCGCTGGCGCTCTACCGGGAACATATCAAACCCATCCACCAGCAGTTCATCGACCTGGCCGCACGCCACAACCTGCCGGTGATGATCCACAGCTGCGGCAGTTCCTCCTGGGTGTATGAGGATTGGATCGACATGGGCGTCAAAGGCGTGGACTCCCTGCAGCCGGAAGCGGCGGGCATGGACCCCCAATCCCTGGTCAAGCGTTTTGCCGGGCGGCTGACGTTGCGCGGGCTGATCTCCACCGGCGGGCCGCTGGCGTTCGGTAGCCAACAGGACACCACGGACTGCGTGCGCGATACGCTGGCCATTCTGATGCCCACGCGCGGGTATCATTTTGCGCCGTCGCACGCGATCCAGGACAACACGCCGCCTGAAAACATCGTGGCGATGTACCAGGCCGCGCACACCTACGGCGTATACTGACAGCAAAGAGGACGTATGGCGTTTCAGAAGCTGCGGGTTTCGGGAGACGGGCATCGGCTGCTGAATGCCGATGGCTCGGTGTTTTTCTACCTGGCGGACACCGCTTGGCGGCTGGCCCGCGCGCTGGACCGTGAGGAAACGGAATTCTATCTGGACAAGCGCGCCGCGCAGGGGTTCAACGCCATCCAGGTGGTGGCGCTGGACGAGTTTGACGGCATCCGCAGGCCCAACCGGTATGGCCGCCATCCGTTTGAGCAGGTGGGCGTGGACGCCTATGACCCGCTGCGCCCCGATCTGGACGGCGGATACAGTTATTGGGCGCATCTGGATTTCGTCGTGACGGAAGCCGAGAAGCGCGGATTGTACGTGGCGCTGCTGCCCACCTGGGGCGACAAGTTTTATCAGATGGGCGGATACGGGCCGGAGCTGTTTACGGTGGACAACGCGCGCGGCTATGGGCAGTGGCTGGGCGAAAGGTACTGCGAGCGCCCTAATATCATCTGGGTGCTGGGCGGCGACCGCCCATTGGGCAGGATGCGCCACTTTGAGGTGGTGCGGGCGATGGCGGAAGGCATTAAGGCGTCCTCGGACGATCACCTGATGACGCTTCACCCCCGCGGCGGGGAATCCTCCGCCGCGTCGGTGGGCGAGGAAGCCTGGCTGGACTTCAACATGATCCAGTCCGGCCACTCGCGCAGGCGTTTCAACCATGAGATGACCAGCCGGGATTACGCGGTCACGCCCGCCAAGCCCGTGCTGGACGGGGAGCCCGGATATGAGCACCACCCGGACGACTTCAGCCCGGCCAACGGATACCTGGACGCCACCGACTGCCGCCAGGAATTCTACTGGTCGGTGCTGTCGGGCGCGTGCGGGCACACCTATGGAAGCCACAGCGTGTGGGGGTTCTGGACGCCGCCGGTGACCGGGTACCAGCACATCGACCGGCCGGGGCACTTCTGCATGGACTGGCGGCAGGCGCTGGACGGCGGGGGCGCCAATGCCATGCGCATCGGCCGCGATATTGTGTTAAGCCGCGATTTTGCGCACGCCCAGCCACGGCCTGACCTGGTCAACAGCCAGCTGCCCGGCGTCAACCATGTGCCGGTGCTGGCTGGGCTCGACTACGCAATGGCCTATATCGCCCAGGGCGTGCCCGCCACGCTGTGCGCAGACAAACTTCCGTTCGGGGCTTTCCGCGTCACCTGGGTTAACCCGCGCACCGGCGAGCATACAGCCGCCGGTGAAGGAAACGCACAGGACGAACTCCGCTTCGTGCCGCCCACCGGCGGGCGCGGGCAGGATTGGGTGCTGCTGCTGGATCGGATGGAGCCTGCGTCGGCATAAAATGTGGTTCGTGGTCGTGTGTCGGGTACAGTGTTATGACAGCGCTTCGCGCACGCGAAGTTTCAGCGCCGGCACCAACTCCGCTTCAAACCACGGGTTGCGGTTCATCCAGCGGAAGTTGAGCGGGGATGGGTGCACAATCGGGAAGTACAGCGGCAGATAGTCGGCATAGGCGCGCACGGTTTCGGTCAGGTTGCCGTGCGCGCGTTTTTTCAGGTACTGCTTCTGGGCGTAGGTGCCCACCAGGATAATCAACGTGATATCCGGCATCAGGGCAAGCAGGCGCGGGTGCCATAAATCGGCAAAGCCTTTGCGCGGCGGCCGGTCGCCGGATGCCCCCTTGCCCTGGTAATAGAAATCCATCGGCAACAGCGCGATGCTGGCCGGATCGCGGAATGTGGGCTCGTCAATGCCCATCCACGCCATCAGGCGCTGGCCGCTGGCGTCATTCCACGCAATGCCGGTCGCCTGCGCCTGCCGCCCCGGCGCGTGCCCCACCACCAGCACGCGCGCCTTTGGCGCGGCCACATACAGGGGTGCCAACCCCTGCGCCAAGAAGCCCGCGTTGTCCGGGTGGCGCATGATGTCCTGGCGGATCGCCTCGAATGTGTCCATTATCAACCCTCCCCCCCTCTTCGTTTTCCATCACGAATATACCCGTAACAAAACGAACCTCCCCGGATGCCTGGAGAGGTTCGCTGTTGGAGGACCCGCTACAGCGCGCTACAGGAAGGTTTCCCAGTTCAGCGCGTACTTTGGCACCTTTACCTTGACGGTGAGCACCCCGTTGACCACCTGGCTGACGCGGATATCGCTGGTGGCGCTCATCAGGCGGTATGCGTCCGGGAACGATAGGTGGTTTTTGTCGCAGAGCAGCTGCACAGCGCGCGCCACGGCGGCCTGCATGCCTTCCTCAAAGGTGTCCCTGGTTGCCAGCATGTACACAGCGTGGCCGTTTTCGATCACGGGCTCGGTCAGGGGTTGGCCTTTGATCACGGTGGCGCGCAAGGTGACGGTACCGGCTGTTTCGATGCCGGTGCCGCTTAGCTCCCCGTCGCCCATGCAGGCGTGCAGGTCGGACACCGCCAGGCTGGCGCCTTTTACAAACACCGGCAGGTACACGCTGGCGCCGCAGGTGATCTCCTTTGTGTCCATGTTGCCGCCGTGCGCGCCGGGAACAGCGCAGTGGATTTTCCCGCTGGCCGGAGAAACGCCCAGCACCCCGATCATGGGCGTCACCGGAAGGCGGATGGATTCAGAGAACTGCGCGTACCCGTTCCGGATCGGGATAATCTTGGTGTTGGGCTCCTGGATGCTTGCCCCCAGCACGCCCAGGCCGGGCGATGTAACCATCACGCCGTGATCGGCAAAGGCGATGTCCAGAATGTCCACCTTCAGGACGTCGCCGGGCTCCGCCCCGGCCACCGCGATGGGGCCCACCGCCGCGTCCATGATGCTGATGTCGATGTTGGGGCGCAAATCCTTGGCGGTTTGAATCTGTCCGCTGTAACAGTCGTCGGTGTGGACCTGAAAAACCTCGCCATCCCGAACCGTGTACACGGGCTCATTGGCCGGATCAAACCAGTAAATCACTTTGTCCTTTGGGAAAACCTGCATGGCACGCTCCTTCCCCCTGCTGTTGGACATCCCCCGTTTACCAGCCGGCGGGCAGCACCCCGAACATACTAAGGATGGCATACACGGCGGCCGCGCAGAAGATGATGATGATCGTGTACTGGATGGCCGGGTGGCCTAGCTTGCCTGCCGTCCAGGTGGGCTGGGCGTCGCCGTTTTTGCGCGCGGAACGCAGCATCATGACCGGAATGATCGACATGATCACGCCGCCGAAGGTGCCGGCCAGGTAGATGGCGTCCACAAAACTGACGGCGCCGGAGAACGCAAGCAGGAACGGCGGAACGCATACAAGCGCCAGCACCAGCAGGCGGGTCTTGATGTCCCACTCGGACTTGAAGCGGAACTTGTCCACGATGTTGGTCAGCATGCTACCGCCCACCGCCCAGTAGGAGGTAAGCATCGCCAGCAACGCAAAGATATTGGCGATCAGGCGCGCCCAGGTGCCCAGCTTGTTGCCCCAGGCGATGGTCGCCACCTCGGTCACTTCCTCAGGCCCTGTCAGGCCCAGCACCGCCAGCGGCACAAGCGACAACAGCACAAAGGTGATGCCCATGCCAGTCACGATGGCGGGCGCCAGGTGCTTCGGGTCATGCCGCAGTCCGCGGGCAAGCTCGGGCACCGCGTACTGCGCGATATAGCAGAACAGCGCCACGTTGAACACCGGCACGGCATAGCGCCAGCCCACAAAGAAGGCATTGTTCACGTCAAACGAATCCGCCAGAAAGGACGCCCCGATGATGAGCACCAGCAGCGCGATCATGCCAAAGCTGATGATCTTTTCGGAAACGCCGGTCACCTTGAGGCCCTTCCACACCACCAGGATGGCGGGCACGGCAAAGATCAGCGCGCCCACCTGCGGGGACACGCCCAGCAGTTCATTGAGGATGCGGCCCGAACCCGCCATGTAGGCGATCATGCAGCCCACGGAGTTGGCCACCACTGAAATGAACACCAGCCACGAGCCCAGCTCCCCCACATACTTGGAGGCAAGGCCGGGCAGCTGCAGGTTTTCCCTGGTGCGCAGGGAGGTTTCCGCCACGTAGAGCATCGAGATGGTCACCAGCACGCCTGCCAGCACCAGCCACAGCAACAGCAGCGGCCAGCCCGCAAGCCTGGCAGAGTATGGAAGCCCCAGGATACCCGAACCGATGTTGGCACCCACGATGATCATTGCCGCTTCCCAGAAGGTCAGTTTGTGAACCTTCAGCGCGCCCTCCGGCTCCCGGGCAGTGTCAGGTACCGTTGCCTGTTGTGCCATGATCAAACCCTCCCGCCTGCATAAAATATTCAGACGCACCGCCTGAACATAACAGGCGTGCATTCCTTGCCGCGCAGTGTATCAAGG
>JAGVSV010000184.1 GCA_019137115.1 Bacillota bacterium | reverse complement strand
TGTTTAGATCGCTGGAAAACGAAGAGTTTTTCTTAGAGTTTCAGCCTCAGATCAGCTGTGATACGGAAAAAACCGTTGGCATTGAAGCCCTGCTCCGGTGGACGAGCGACGGCAGCAAAAGGGTGCCGCCGGATCGATTCATCCCCATACTGGAGCAGACGGGATTGATCTATGATGTGGGGCTCTGGGTGCTGGAACAAGCGCTTCAAACGCATAACAGGCTGATTGCCAAGGGGTTTCCGCCTCTACTTGTTTCGGTGAACCTATCGGTTGTGCAATTCCAGGAAGAGGATTTTATCCGCGATGTAAGAAAAATCATCAGGGAAAGCGGGGTAAACCCGCAATATATCGAGCTGGAAATCACAGAAAGCCTGTTCTCTAAGAATCCTGAGGAAGCCATTGAGAAACTGCACCAATTGAAGGAGCTGGGAGTCCATATTGCCATCGATGATTTCGGCAAAGGATACTCATCACTAAGCCGGCTGAAATCGGTGCCTTTTGACAGACTCAAAATAGACAAAGGCATTATAGACTACATAGATTTAGAAAGAAAAAGAGCTCCTATCACGGAGATCATCATTTTATTAGCCAGAACCTTCAGAGCGCGTGTTACGGCTGAAGGCGTGGAAACAAAAGAGCAGGCGGATTTTCTAAGAAGCATAGCCTGCAATGAAATACAAGGGTACTATTATTCGCGGCCCCTGTCGGTGGAGGCGCTGGAGGAATTTCTAAACCTGCGTAATATGCTCTAACATAAATGCCTTCGAAATTTGCTCTTATACTGAACGAATGGATCAATGCACTGATGGGGCGAGGATTTTTGATGGCTGCATTAAGCCGAAAGAATGAGGCAACGCGCAGTCGTAAAAAGACCGACTCATCGAAGCATTTATGATTGAGTTCAGTATTATATCTCCACAGCCTTTTCATCCAGCAGGAACTGTTCAACGCCCATATACAAGATGCCGTTTTCATCACGCCACGGCTTGATATAATCCCGCACCACGACCATCTTTGCGAATGAGTCGGGGATATGGATGAGCGAGGCAATCTCCTGCTTGCGTTTTTCCGGATGCTCGATGGATAGGGCCGACTGGATATAGATTCGCTGGTTTCCGCGGTTGACCACGAAATCCACTTCCAGTTGCTTTCGGATTTTTCGATTGTCATCCGTTTTGACATGCTGCACGATGACGCCCACATCCACATCATACCCCCGACGGATCAGGTCGCAGAAAAGCATATTTCAATGCAACTCGAAGAATAATTGCGGATTCCGCACTTTTCTTTCGTGCTGCTGATTGCTCTGTCAGTTCATCTCTCTTGCAAAATAAAGAAAACCGCGCTAAACTATCAGGTAAGAAATTCTTATTGCAAGGAGTGTTGAGCATGACACAGTATTTGACCGAAATCACCGCTGTCTCATCCAGAGGGCAGATCGTGCTTCCCAAGGCGATCCGTGACGCGCTTTCCTTGCTACCGGGAGCAAAGCTGATGGTGCTCAGCGACGGGGAAAATATTTTGCTCAAACCCATCACCAAACCTGACTTCACTGAGTTTCAATCCATGATGGATCAGGCGACGCAGTGGGCAGCTGATGTTGGCATGACTGAGGGTGACATCAGCAGCGCTATTAAGGAAGTTCGTAAAGCCGGGAACCAGGCGAAATGAATGTTGTGATCGATACGAATGTTGTGGCATCAGCGATCTTCTTTGGCGGTCAGCCTTGAAGGCTTTTGGAACTATTGCTGCAACGGAAACTGGAAGCTTTTGTTTCGCCGGAAATTGTTGAAGAATACCATGAAACTGTACAGTATCTTCAAAATATTTGGCATGAGCAGGCGGCAGATCATCCCGGTTGATCTTCCATCGCTCAGATAGATTTTTCAAAATTCACCGATGAAGGAGTACCGCATGCTGTTGCACCAAATCCGGTCGCCGGAGGATGTCAAGCGCCTGTCGCCGCAGCAGGCTGATGCGCTGACCGGAGAGATCAGGGACTGCATCGTACGGGCGGTGTCAAAAAGCGGGGGCCACCTGGCCAGCAACCTGGGCATGGTGGAGCTGACCGTGGCGCTGCACCGCGTGTTCGACAGCCCGAAAGACAAAATCATCTTCGATGTGGGGCATCAGTGCTATGCCCATAAAATATTGACCGGGCGGGCGGCGGATATGGACACCCTGCGTCAGTTGGGCGGCATCAGCGGCTTCCCGCGCCGCGAGGAAAGTTGCCACGATGCCTATGGCGCGGGACACGCCTCCACCGCCATATCGGCGGCGCTGGGGCTGGCGCGGGCGCGCGACCTGAACGGCACGGACGAGCACATCGTCGCCGTCGTGGGCGACGGCGCGCTGACAGGCGGCATGTGCTACGAGGCTATGAACGACGCCGGCAGCCGGAAAACGCGGCTGATTGTCATCCTCAACGACAACCAGATGAGCATCGCGCCAAACGTCGGCGCGGTGTCCAACTACCTCACCTTCATGCGCACCTCGAAGGGCTGGCTGACGGCAAAAAAGGCCATCGTCCGGGCGCTTCTGCGCATTCCGCTGGCAGGCCCTTCGCTGCACCGGTTTTTCCAGTCGTTCAAAAACCATATCCGCAACGTGTTTGTCAAGGACGGCCTGTTCCAGGCGCTGGGCTTCCGATACCTGGGGCCAATTGACGGGCACGATGTCCGCTCGCTGGAGATCTTTCTGCGCCGCGCGAAGAACCTGGCCGAGCCGGTGCTGCTGCATGTGGTCACGAAAAAGGGCATTGGGTACGCCCCGGCTGAAAACCGGCCGGACCGCACGCACGGCATGCCGCCCTTCAACCCCGAGGACGGCTTGCCGCTGAAAAACGGCGACAAGGCCCGGTCCTTTGGCGCGGCGGCGGGGCGCCTGCTGGCGGACATGGCGGGGGAGGACGGGCGCATCGTGGCGGTGACCGCGGCTATGGCGGACGCCACCGGCTTCGGCGCGTTCAAAAACCGCTGGCCCGAGCGCCTGTTTGACGTGGGCATCGCGGAGGAGCATGCTGTCACCCTGGCGGCCGGCATGGCGGCGGGCGGTCTGCGCCCCTTTGTCGCCGTGTACGACACCTTCCTGCAGCGGGGATACGACCAGATCGTCATGGACGTGTGCCAGCAGAACCTGCCCGTCTGCTTCCTGATGGACCGCGCCGCCATCGGCGGCGAGGACGGGCCCACCCACCACGGTGTGTTCGGGCTGGCTTACCTCAGGCACATTCCGAACCTCCAGGTGCTGATGCCGCGCTGCGTGGACGAGCTGCGCGCCATGATTCGCTATGCCATCGGGCATAACGGCCCTGTCGCCATCCGCTACCCGCGCGGTGAGCTGGCGCCGCAGCCTGCCTATGCCGGCCATTTTGTGCCCGGGCAATGGGAAACCTTGCGCCGGGGCGAGGACATGGCGCTGCTGGCGGCGGGCACCATGACGGCGGAGGCGCTGAAGGCGGCCGATCTTTTAGCGCAGCGGGGGATCAACGCATCGGTGATCAGCGCGTCGTCCATCAAGCCGCTGGATGATGGCTGCATCCGGCGCCTGTCAGCCAGGCGGCTGCCCTATGTCACCATTGAGGAGCATGTGCTGGCCGGCGGCTTTGGCAGCGCCGTCGCCGAGCATTGCGCCGCCCATGGGCTCAGGCTGCCGGACGAAATGATCGCCCTGCCCGATGCCTTCATCCCGCACGGCGCCCGGGAGGATTTGATCCGCCTGCACGGGCTGGACAGTGCGTCCATCGCGGCCCGCGTTTCACCGCTGGCGAACAGAACCGCATGAAGATGCGCGCGGACGCGGCGCTGGCTGCGCGCGGCCTGGCGCCCAGCCGCGAAAAAGCGCAGGCGCTGATCATGGCGGGCTGCGTGTATGTTGGCGAACAGCGGGTGGACAAGCCCTCCCAGCCGGTGGCGGCGGACGATGCCCTGGTGGTGCGCGGCGGCGACACGCCGTTTGTCAGCCGGGGCGGTCAAAAGTTAGAACGCGGGCTGGATGTGTTTGGTGTCGATGTGGCCGGCCTTGCCGCGATGGATATCGGGGCGGCGGCGGGCGGGTTCACCGACGTGCTGCTGCGCCGCGGGGCAAGGCATGTGTACGCCATCGATGTGGGCTACGGCCAGTTAGACTGGGCGCTGCGCTCCGACCCCCGCGTCACTGTGATGGAGCGCACCAACGCCCGCTATATCACCCCGGACCTGTTCGCGCTGAAGCCGGCCATCACCGTCATGGACGTGTCGTTTATTTCCATCCGCCTGATTTTGCCCGCTGCCGCTAAGGTGATGGGCGACAGCGGGCGTTTTGTCACGCTGATCAAGCCGCAGTTTGAGGCTGGGCGCGGCCAGGTGGGCAAGCACGGCGTGGTGCGCGGGGAAGCCATCCATGCCCGGGTGCTGGCGGACATCTGCGCCTTTGCCCGGGGCATGGGCTGGGGCGTGCGCGCGCTGACCTGGTCGCCGGTGAAAGGCCCCCGGGGCAACATCGAGTTTCTGGCCGACATCCGGCACGGCGCGCTGGAAAGCGGTGCCGTCGAGTCGGACATCCCCTCCCTGGTGGCGCGGGCGCACCGGGCGCTGGCGGATGGATCATAAACCAATGCTTCTTGCTGCTGCGCCCGGAAAAGGGTATCATGCGGGCGGACCGCAAGCCGGCGAGATATTGACATGGCGTTTCCGGCTTGAAACGCCGCGACGACAGGATATAAGGAGAAAGCCATGCGGCTGAAATGGGTGCTGTGGGTGTTGATCGTGCTGATGGGCACGGCGTTTGCCGCTGCGGACGATGAGGAAGTGTCCATCTATACCGTGCTGCCTGCCGAGCCGGCGCAGAGCGCGGTTCCCGCGCCGGAGGCGTCTCCTGAGCCGACAGAAGCTGTTGCGCAGGAAGCGACGGCTGCGCCGGAAGCCGACCCCGCCGCGCGGGAGGAGTTCATCGACCGCATGCTCGCCCTGGCCCAAACCCTGGCTGAAAAGGCGGGAAACCGGCCGCAGCGCGCGCACTACGCGGGGGATATCTACGTCTGCAAGAACTTCACCGTGCACATATTCCGCGAAAACAGCGCGGACTACAAAATCGCAGCTTACCCGGACGCCCGGCTTGTCATCCCCAACAACCTGAGCCGCGACAAGTCCAGGCCCCATGCCTACGGCATCGCCTGGGAAGATATTCCGGCGCAGCAGGGCAACCCCTTCTACGCGGCGCATGCCTTTTATTATGATGCCAACCTGTCCAAAGAGGAAAACCGGCAGTTAGCGCTGGCGTTCATGCGCGAGGTGAAAAAGGGCGATTTTTTCCAGATGTCGGCCAACTATCAATATGGCGTGGGCGCGCACAGCGCCGTGTTCACAGCGGATTACGACCCGGACACCAACCGGGTGGCCTGGACCGATTCCAACATGAACGGCGTGAAGCGGAACGGCGAGCGCTACGGCTATGTGCAGTTTGGCGCCCAGAAGGACATCGGCTGGTTTGTCGACGCCTTCTGCCAGCGCACGCGCGGCGCCACGCTGTACCGCCTGCGGGACGACATCGTCCGGCGGTAACGGTTAAAATTCTATATCCGTTGGCATGTTCAGATCCTTGCCGATGACGCCCAGCACTTCCTTGGTTTCTTCCAGCGGCAGGGGCAGTTCATCCCCCGTAAAGTAGTCCACCGACTCCACCAGGGCGACGGTGTGCTTGTTTTCCTGCCCGGCAGGCACCAGCACAAAGTCGCCTGCCACAATGCTGTCGTCCTCGGTGCGGTAGAAGTAGGTGTTGCCGCCGGCGGGGAACAGCACGCTGACGTATATGTATTCGCCCGGGCGCACGCCGTGGCTGAACAGCCCCGGGTTGAACAGTTCGCCCGGCGTGGCGTAAGCGCTCAAAAACCGCATCACCTGCGCGATGAAGGCGTCCCAGTGCGCGGGCAGGGAGCGGCGGGTATAGGCGCCCTGCTGCACCTGGGGCGGCTGGCCCGGGCGGCGGATGGTCAATGTGTAGCGCGGCGCGCTGCCGGCATCGGGCGGCAGCGTCTCAGGGCAGCGGAAGAGGCGGGCGCAGGCATCCAGCAGGCTGGCGGCTGCCCTGGTGCGAAAGGTCTGCACGGCTTCCAGCGCGTCGCCCACGCGCCGCAGCAGCGTCAGCGTGTCCGTTTCCCTGTCGATGCGCAGCTCCTCCAGGCTGGCGTGGGCAGCGTTCTCCGGCGTGTTCAGCGCCAGCGCCCGCTCGATGCGCACGCACAGGCTGTCGATTTGCATCGGGGTGGACACCGGCACAATCCAGTCCACCACGCGCAAAAAATCCTCCCATTCAGGTGGATGCGCGCCGCTGCCGGCAAACAGCCGGTCCGGCGCGCCGGTTTCCCTGATTTCGATTTTCCAGTCCTCGCCGCTGTGCTCATCGTCCAGGTAGAGCGGCTGCCAGCTGCCAAACGGAATGGCGCTGAGCGCGCGCAGCCAGGCGCGGCTCAGGGGCGCGTCCAGCGTAAACTCCCCCGATGCCTCGGGATGGCGCGTGCTCTCGGCTTTTACGGACACCACGCCGTCCGCCACGGTCGCTTCCATGATGAAAAGCTCCGTTGGCATCACCCGCGAAAACCCCAGGTATTCCAGCATATGCATCCCTCCGGACGACCCGTCTGTTCTGATCTCAGCATACCACGGAAGTGCCAAGGCTGCAAGCGATGCTTTTCCGATCAACTTGGCATGAGGCACGAGGTGAATAAAACCCTGCATGCTTTTGCGGCATGGCATGCAGGTGCGCGTTTGACCCCCACCCATCCGCACCCACTCCCACCCTGTTTGACCGTTTCCGTGCACACTGGAGCCCCTCGGCAGCACGGCCGCGCGCGCCTGAAGCATGGTATTCCCTTATATTTCAACGTGTTTCCTGCAATGATGTGGGTTGCGGTTGGCCCTTAAGAGAAAAAATCCGCGCGGTTTTTGCGCTACAGACCGCAACAATGCGCATTTGACCCCCACCCCTGTATTTGACCCCCACCCACCCCCACCCTGGGCGGTTGACCCCCACCCCGGGATGCCGGTGCGTATTTCTGAACCTGTCAGGAAGTGATGTTTACTTAATAATAATATATATTATTATAATATACCAACCGTGGGTTGCTTGTTTCAGCAACCCCTGGTTGGTATTTGTATGGTTTTTTGCCTTGCGCACTCCGCCTGCTGGTGTATGCGAGAAGGATCATGCCATCATTTGGTCATATACGCAGCAATCCGTTCAACATCGACCGCATCCGCCTTGCAGGGTGGGAGTGGGTGTGGGTGGGTGGGGGTCAACTGCGTGTACGGAAACCGACGCAGGCATGCCTGTTTTGTCAGGCCTCGCCTGCAGGGTGGGGGTGGGTGCGGGTGGGTGGGGGTCAACTGCGTGTACGGAATCGGCCTCAAGCATGCCCGTTTTGCCAGGCCCCGCCTGCAAGGTGGGGGTGGGTGCGGGTGGGTGGGGTCAATTTGCGGGGCGGGGGGCATTGTGGCCGCCTGCTGCCTGTGCAGGCGCAGCAGCTTCTTGCCCCGCATAAAAACCGACTGGAACGCGATCCCCTCCCGCTCGCCTAAGAGCGGCTGCAGGGCGGCGATGCGCCGGGCGACGTCGCGGGCGCTGACCTGCGCCGCGCCGTCGCTGGCTGCGTACAGCGCCTTGCTCAATGCCGCCGTCCCGGCACGCGGCGCAGCCTCCTCCTGATCCTCTGCAACAAATGCCAGCTGCGCCGCGGCAGCCGGCTTCACCCGCGCCAGCAGCGCCTGCGCCGCCTCCAGCGGCGGCACCTGCTTCACCTTAGCGTACAGGTCCACGGCGTCGCCGCCCTGCCCGCAGCCGAA
>JAGVSV010000101.1 GCA_019137115.1 Bacillota bacterium | reverse complement strand
CGGCATGGAGGGCTATGTGTTCATGCGGCCGGACGCGCGGGAAAACCCGGAACTGCCCGATCTGTTTACATGGGAATCCCCCGACGGCAGCCGGGTGACCGCCGCGCGCATCCAGATGGGGTACGGCGATTTCCACATCCCCAACCACGACAAGCCCCCATACGCCGGCATGCACCTGGCGGCGGCTAAGGCGCATATGCTCCGGGAGAAGAGCGTTCAGGAAGGCTTGCCCCGCATGTCGTTCTATGGCATCGGCAACCACGGTGGGGGGCCGACCATCGCGGCGCTGGAGGCGCTGGGACCGGTGCACGAAATCGACCAGGGCATCCGGTACGCAGGCGTCAACGACCTGTTTGATGACCTTCAGGCATCCGGCAAGGCCGACAATTTGCCGCTGGTTACCACCGACCTTCAGCACCACGCCAGCGGCTGCTACGCGGCGCTGTCGGCCATCGCCAACCGCCGCGCGGAATGTGAGCTGACCGCCGCTGAAAACCTGAACACGCTTTCGCACCTGCTGACCGGGGAACCCCTGCAAACGGCGCGCTTGCAGGACGCCTGGCAGATGGTGCTGTTCAACCAGTTCCATGACGTGCTGGCCGGCTGCTGCATCAAGGAAGCCTATGACGACGCGCTGTCGGAGATGCACTACGCCCGTGCCGTGGCGCAGGACATCCTGCGCCTGTCCGCCCAGCGCATCAGCTGGCGGGTGGCCACTTCGCGGCAGGAGGACGCTCCGGCGCAGAAAAACGGCTGGCTGCTGTGGGAAAAGCAGGGCGAGGGCGCGCCGGTGGTGATCCTCAACCCGCACGCCTTCCCGGTGCGCGCCGTCGTGCAGATGAACGCGAAGCTCGCGTCGGTCGCCGGCGCGGACGGCGCAGCAATTGCCAGCCAGCATGTGCGCGGCCCGCAGACCAACGGCATCGACATCCATAACACGGTGTTTGTGGCCGACGTGCCCGCGCTGGGGCATGCCACCTACTGGCTGGCGAAGGACGCCGAAGCGCCGATGCCCGCCACCGATGTCCGCGCGGGCGATGACTTCCTGGAAAACCAGCATCTGCTGGTGCGCTTTGACACAACCACCGGCCGCATCGTGCGATTTGTGGACAAGCGCACGGGCCGCGACCTGGCCGCAGCGCCCATGGCCGGCGCGCTGATGATCGACGACACTAAAGCGGATACCTGGGCCCACGGTATCTTCACGTTTGACAAACTGCTGGGCGAGTTTGGCGAGGCCCGCGTCCGGCTGGAGGATACCGGCCCCGTGCGCGCCAGCATCCGTGTGACCACGACTTATGGCAACTCGACGCTTACGCAGGTGTTCCAGCTGGCGCAGGACAGCGGGGAGCTGGAGGTGAAGTGCGAGGTGCGCCTGCTTCACAACCATGCCATCGTCAAGCTCGCCTTCCCGGTGGCGGCGGAGCATCCGCGCATGAAGTATGCCATGCCCTTTGGCTTCATCGACAAGCCTTGCGACGGGCGTGAGGAACCCGGCCAGCAGTGGGTGGGCACGTATGACGAAGCCACCGGCGCGGGGCTCGCGCTGATCAACGACAGCAAGTACAGCTTCAGCGCCGACGGGAACGAAATGCGCATGACGGTGGCCCGCAGCGCCATCTACGCTGATCATTTCGGCGTGCGGGATGATCGGGTTTCCTATCAGGATCAGGACCTGATCGCCTTTGCGTACGCGCTGCGCCCGTTTGCGGCGCAGGACCCGTCCGGCGTGGTGGCCGCCGCGATGCTGTTCAACCAGCCGGTGTACTGCGTGCTGGACACGCACCATCCCGGCACGCTGCCCAAGGTGCACGAGGGCGTGTCGATCAGTGTGCCCAATGTGGTGCTGACCACGCTCAAGCGCGCCGAGGACGGCGACGCCTGGATCCTGCGGCTGGTGGAGACAGGCGGGCGTGTCGCGCGGGCGCATGTCCGCGTGCCGCTGATGAACCTGGACGCCGACCTGACGTTTGCCCCGCAGGAAGTGAAAACCCTGCGCGTGGACGAGGACGGCAGGTGGACCGAAGTGTTGCTGACGGAACTGGAGTTACCGCAAGCATGAACTGCGCCCCGGAGGACGGCAGGTGGACCGAAGTGTTGCTGACGGAACTGGAGTTACCGCAAGCATGAACTGCGCCCCGTCAGAAAGGCGGGGGAAAGGGAGGAAAATATGCTGATCACCATCGCGCCGGACAGGGAAGCGCTGGGCCGCGCCGCCGCCAACCGGATCGCCGGGTTCCTGCGCCAGGCGCTGGCCGGGCAGGAGCACGCCAACCTGCTGCTGTCCACCGGCATGTCACAGTTCGAAACGCTGGACGCGCTGGCCGCGTACAAGCTGGACTGGCACCGCGTGAACATGTTCCACCTGGACGAGTATGTGAACCTGCCGGTCACCCACAAGGCGTCGTTCCGCAAGTACCTGAAGGAACGGGTATTAAGTCGCATCCCGCTGCGGGAAGCGCACCTGATTGACGGCGAAAAACCGCAGGAGACGCTGGACGCGCTCAACGCGCTGATGATAAAGACCGCCATCGACGTGGGCGTGATCGGCATCGGAGAAAACGCGCACATCGCGTTTAACGACCCACCGGCCAATTTTACGCGCCGCGACGCGTTCCACATCGTCCAGCTGGACCAGGCGTGCAAACAGCAACAGGTCAACGAGGGCTGG